>CALXZR010000072.1 GCA_944393295.1 uncultured Clostridia bacterium | reverse complement strand
TAGCAGCTCTTTTTCTAACTTCAAAAGAACCAAATCCAACTAATTGAACTTTGTCTCCTTTTTTTAGAGCATCAGTAACAACATCTACAAAAGCGTTAACTGTTTCTTCAGCACTTTTTTTTGTTTCACCTGTTTTAGCAGCGATTGCTGCGATTAATTCAGCTTTGTTCATTTTAAATTACCTCCTAATAGTGTTTAGTATGTAGAAACTATTACTTTTTTATTCTACAATAACATTATTCGCCAAAGCCTTTCAAAATCCTTCTTTTTTTAAAATTATTTTTATTTTTTCTTTTATTTTTCAACATTTTTCAGATGTTCATTTCCTCAAACCAGCTATTTAAAGCGTTTTTTAGAACACTGTTTATTTACAATTTTTTTCATTATTTGTTAGTTCTGACAGCTCTTTATTAGATAATATTCTCAATAAAAATACACATATTACATAAATTATTATAGCCATAAAAATAGCTATTATTGTTACAAGATTTTCTTTTAACCCAATAACTAATAATTTGAAATAAATAAATTTCGAACTGTATGCCATTATTATACTAGCTATAATTGGTTTTATAAAAAACTTCGATAAACTAAAATTTAACTTACAATTTCTGCATAAATTATAACCAACTATGCAAAAAATAGTAAAATAGCAGCATATTGTACTTAAAATAGCACCTTTTTCTAAAAGCACAGAATTTTTTAAAAATACTACATTTCCAATTAATTTTACTAATGTGCCTATACATAGAGCCATTGTTGTTATATTTAATTTTCCTAAGCCTTGCAAAGCTCCATTTATTGTTTGTACTAAAATTTGAAAAGGTATAGCAAATACCGCTAATTTTAATAAATCTCCTCCGGAACTTGCATTTGGAAATAATAATTTTAAAATTTCATCTGCATATATATACAAACCAATCATAGATGGTATTGCAAGCAACATACTAATTAATATGGAAAAAGAAACTTTTTTAGAGATTTCTTTTTCATCTTTTCTTACTTTTGCACTCGCTATTTCTGGTATAAGAGCTACTGAAAAAGCCATATTAAAGCTCAATGGAACCGTTAACAAAACATCCACCTTTGAAGTTAAAATTCCATATCTTATTTGAGCCATCTCTTCCCCTACAATTGGTTTTAAATTTCTTACAACAGTCATAGCATCAATATTATTATTAAGAGCTACTAATAACGCTCCTATTGCTAACGGAACTGAAACTTTAGCTATATTAATTAATATTTTCAATATACTATCTTGTTTATAGTTTATAAATTTATTAATTTTAACTCTTCTTCTAGTTTTAAAACATATTACTATTAAATATAAAACTGAAAGCATTGTAGCTAAACTAGTAGCAAAATTAGCTCCTGCTGCCATATATTCTGTATTTTTTCCAGTTATTGTTGCAATAAATTCTACTATACTTATAGTTAATAACATTTTTAAGAATTGCTCTACTGATTGAGCTTTAGCAGTTTTATGTAATTCCTTTCTTCCGTTAAAATATCCCTCCATAACACTTGAGACTGAAACAAAAAATACAGCTGGAGACAAAAACATTAAAGTAAATTTTGCCTCTGGAATTTGTAGTAAATTATTTGAAATAAACTTAGCTCCTAAAAATAATGTAATAGTTCCTAAAAAGCCAAATAATCCAAAAGTAATAAAAGCTACCTTAAAAATTCTATCTGCCGCTTTTTCATCTCCATTTGCTAATTTCTCCGAAACTAATTTTGAAATAGCATTAGGAACACCAATCGAAGATATAGTTAAAAATAAAGCATAGATTTGATATCCACTCATATAAATTGCATTTCCTGTATCACCAAAACCTTCTTTATTAGTTAAATATAAACTATATATCATGCCTAAAATTTTAATAACAATCTGAGATGCTATAAGTGAAATTACACCTTTTATAAAATTATGTTTTTTTTCCATTCTTTTTATCCTATCTTTAAAATATTCTAAACAAAATTTTAATTTTCCTTTTATACTATTTATATATTTTTTAAGTAGATATATTACAAAATAATTATTTTTAATTTTTGCTAATAAAAGTGCTAAAAACTTAGACTTTTTCTTAAAAAGCTCTTGTTTTTTTTCTATTTTTGTAAGATAATATATATGTATATATTTTAGTGAAAGTGGTGAATTAATTGAAATACATAGATAGTTTCTTAAAGAAATTAAAAACAGACAGAAATACCTTTTTGACTTATGTATTAACATTAATATCTTTCTACATTTGTATAGATAGAATTGTAGAAATTATTATGATAGGTGCAACAGGTATGTCTGTTTCTTATTGGGGTCCTATACAATATACTATAGCTATGGCTTGCCCTGTTTTTGCTTTTTATTTTTCATTTGCTTCTAAATTTGTTACAGAAGATTGGAAAAAATTATCTTTTCTATATATATATATGATTGGTTTATATATAATTGTTGTTTCAATGATTATTCAATGGATAAATCAAATAGAATGGATGATACTAATATCTGTACCTAATTACAGCTATATAATTTTAAATTTCATGGATTTAATAAAACCAGCTATGGCTGCTTTTGCATGGTATATTCCAATAGTATCTTTCTATCCTTTATTTAAATTTATATATATGAAAATTAATGATACTAAAGATTTAAGAGATTCTATATTTGATTATGGCGGAATTGATTTATCTGACAATAAAGAAGGTTGGGGACCATATACTTGCGAAATGTATCTTTGTAAAGATAAAGAAACTGGTAAAGTTATTAAAACTCCAGAGTCAAGAAGATTTGAATCTACTTTAATTGTTGGTGTTTCTGGTTCAGGAAAAACTTCAATGATGTTTGAACCAATGATTGCAAGAGATATAGAGAAAAAATATTTATTTAAAGAAGCTTCAAAAGAAATGGGTTATACAGCTTTAAGAACTGGTCTTGCAAATTTAAATTCTCCTTATTCAAACGAATATATAAATGCAAATTTTAGTTTAAATATGCTTGTACCAATTCCAGCAAAAGAAAAATTGTATAAAGCTTACATGTCAAAGCTTTTATATAACTATGCTGGAGAAAATTCAATCTACAAAAATTTAGGTATTACTTATGTAGCTCCAGATTTCGAATCTATTTCTCGTATTCAAGATGTTGCAGATAATTTTGGAATACCTTATAAACTTATAGATCCAAACGATCCAAATTCAGTTGGATTAAATCCATTTACTTTTGATGATCCAATAAAAACTTCTATTGCAATATCTTCTGTTTTAAAAAGAATGTATCATTCAGAAGTAAATTTAAATAATAATACTTCAGTAGATGAAGCTTTTATGCAAAATATTACTACACAAGCAATTGAAAATATTACCTTACTTGTAAAAGAAATGTATCCAAGATTAAATAATGGAGATTTACCAAACTTAGAAGACTTAATGAAACTATTAAATAATTTTGATTTAATAGAAGATATGGCTGAAAAAATGAAGCAAGAACCTGAACTTGCTGAAAAATATGAAATTCAATTAGGTTATTACGAAAAAACATTTTATAAAAATGCAGTAGGAAGAGATGAAACTGCAAAATATTTACAAGCATCTGCTGCTCAACTTGAAAATTTATTACGTTATCCAGGTGTTAGAAGTATTTTATGTAATAGAACAAATAATATAAATTATGATGATGTATTAAAAAACGGGGATGTGATTTTAGTTTGTACTAGACGTGGAGATTTGGGAGCTAGTATTCATAAAGCATTCGGTCTATTCTTCCTACTACTTATGCAACATTCTGTTTTATCAAGACCAGGAAATGAAAAAACAAGAATACCTCATTTCTTATATGTAGATGAATTTCCACCATTTGTTTGTAGAGCAACAGCAGATATATTTACTTTGTATAGAAAATATCGTGTAGGTACTATTATTTCAGCACAAAACTTATCACAATTCGGTATCAATAATGACTATAACTTTAGACAAACATTACTTGCAAACTGTACTACTAAAGTTGTATTTGGTAATAATACACCAGAAGATAATGAATGGTGGCAAAAAGAATTTGGTGATAAGAGAGAGTGGGATTTCAAAAATACTTACAAAACCGACAACAAAGGAAATCCACAATATGATGAACAATATAGAGATATTAAATGGGCTTGGAAAGAAAACTATAGAGCTGGTAAAATACAAGCACTTAAGTTCAAGAATATTATTTATAAAACTAAAGATTTAAAAGGTAAAAATATAGTCGGTGCTGCTAAAATAGATTTCTTAGAATCAAAATATAAAGAAAAGCAAAAAATCAAAACATATAATTTCACAAAATTTACTAATGGAATTATAAACAAAGAACAAGACTATAAGAAAACAAAAAATAAATTTGATTTAAAACATATTAGCTTTAATGAAAACCCAGATAACCCAAATGATATGGATCCAATTCAAAATAATCCTGATGGCTTAAGATATAATTTTGATGACGATAATGCAATTACAAGCTATAATGATAATAATAATCAATAAAAATAAAAAATCACTTCTTTTAGAAGTGATTTTTTTATTATGCTAAAACTTTAAACTCAATATTTATAGCTTTATATTTTCCTGTTGCTTCATCTTTTACAAATTCTGTTAAGGATTTATCCAAAGTTGTACTGTTTTGTTTTAAATCAGTTGTAAAATACAACTTTATTTTATCTATAATAAGATTTTTACTAATTATTTCTCTAAGAGTTTCTACCATATGTTTATCATCTTCACAAACTAAAATTAATTGTGGAATAACCATAAAACCTGAATCTCCAGGAACAAAATTATTATAAAAATCCTTATAAAAATTCATTCTTTCTGCAAATCTATTTTCCCAATCGTCTTCTCTTCTTACACATTCAAATAATAAATCAATAGTTTTACTTCCTTTTCCCAAAGTAACTTTTCCATGTGCTTTAAAGGTTTTTCCGGCTAACTTTTGCATTAATAACAGGTTTAACAACATAACTTTTAAAATTACTTGATTTTCTAAGATATGCTATTATAACTTGGTTTCCAGCTAGACGTTTTTTTATTAAAGCTACTGGTTTAGTATTATCTGTAGGTTGCCATTTACATTCTTTTTCTCTAGAATTTAATAAGTATTTTCCCATCTTTTCTAAGCAGTATACTCTATATATACCTTTCCCTTCTTCTGATGAAAAATAATATCTTGTTAAAATTTTAGTTCTAACTAATTGATCTAATTTGGTATTTAATTTATCCTGAGATTTTATCTCAACATTTCTAGCCAAAAGCATAAAATAAATCTGTCTAGAAGTCATAAACTCAAATTCATTTACTAAATCTAGAATTTCAAAATGAATATCTGTAATATGTCCTAAATTAATTTTATGGATAATTTGGTTAATAGACACATAACCATCCTTACCATCAAAAGTTTTTATTTCTCCCTCTCTAATTGCAAAGGGTGATACGGTAGTTTTTATTTTTTCATCTTCTACCATTTTCTATAGCCTCCTTTATTTAAATGTTTCTTAAACAATAATTAATTTAATTTTTTTCTTTGCTTCAATTATTTTTTTTATAAAAACATTTACTTTTTGTCCATAATAAAAGCCTTCTTTATATTCTGCTAAACCTACTAAGTTTGGTTTTAATTCAATAAAAATTCCATTTTTATACTTATCTGTTTCCTTTACAATTCCAGAAACAATCATTTTTTCTTTAAAATCTTTTATATTATCATTCCAATCTCCTAAAAGCTCTTTATATGACAAAATTATCTTACCTGTATTCTTTTCTATTGATTTTATCATAACATTAATCTTTTGTCCATTATAAAAGCGTTCTTCTGGAGTTTTTATTCTTGAAACTGAAATATCTTCAATATGTAGAAGTCCAACTATTCCTCCACCAATTTCAACAAAAACACCAAACTTTCTAATATTCCTTACTATTCCTTTTACTATCATTCCTGGTTCAAGCACATTTTTTGCCCACTCTAAAGCTTCTTCTCCTACCTGCTTTCTAGATAATAAAACTTGATTATCTGAATATATTTCCTTTACTTTAAACTGAACCAAAGTATTTACTTTATATTTACATATGCTAGGTTTAGTAAGTCCATATTCATCAGCATTTACAGCATCAATTTCATTTCTAGGAATAATACCACTTATCCCATTTCCTAAATCTATATGTAAGTTATAGTTAGTATCACATCTATTTACCAAAGCTTGCATTACTTTTCCATCTCTAAATGCTTCTTCAATATTTTCTTTTGTATAATGCTCTCTAGTCTCTTTCCAACCCTCTGGAATAAATTTTTGATATTCCATACTTTCTCCTCTTTTGTATCTTTATTCTATAATATTTCATTATTATTTGTTTTTCAAGTATAAAATAAAATTTTTTATAAAGTATTTATTGGTTTAATATATTTTTTACTTCATTTTGAGTTAAATATCTCCATGTACCTATTTTTAAATCTTTTACTCCAATGTTTCCTATTTTCGTTCTATGCAAAGCAATTACTTTTTTATTAATTGCTTCACACATTTTACGAACTTGTCTATTTTTTCCTTCATGAATTTTTATTTCTAATCTTGATTTATTATTTTCTATATCTATCTTCAAAATTTTAACTTTTGCTGGTTTTGTTACATAATTATCATCTATTAAAACACCTTGTTCTAATTTTAGAACTTCTTCTTTAGTTACAATTCCAATTACAGTAACTGTATAAGTCTTTTCTATTTTCTTACTTGGATGTGTTACTTTATTTACAAAGTCTCCGTCATTAGTTAAAATTAAAGCACCAGATGTATACATATCCAGCCTACCTACTGGAACAATTCTTGTATTTACTTTAACTAAATCTAAAACAGTATCTCTATTGAATTGGTCTGACACTGTTGTAACATATCCTATTGGTTTATTTAATAAAATATAAACTTTTTTATTTTGAGGTTGTATTTTTTTTCCCTTAAAAATTATTTCATCTTTTTTTGGATTTATTTTGGTTCCTAATTCTTTTATAGGTTTTCCATTTACAAAAACCTCTCCTTTTAAAATTATTTCTTCACACTTTCTTCTAGATGCAATACCACAATCAGCCATATATTTTTGCAATCTTATTTCTTCCATTTAAGATATAACTGCTAAATAGCAGAATCCTCCTTTTTATTTACCTTTATTTTTTCTTAACTCTACTAATACATCTTCAAAATATTTTGGTAATTTTGCTTCTAATTTTATTTCTTTGCCTGTAATTGGATGTTTAAATTCTAAACGATAACTATGAAGCATTTGACCTACTACATTAAAAGGATTTTTTCCATTTGAATATACATAATCTCCAACTATTGGATAGCCTATCTCTGCCATGTGAACTCTTATTTGATGTGTTCTACCAGTTTCTATATTTAGCATTAATAAAGTATATCCGGTCAAATCTTTCCAATACTTTAAAATGTGTAATAGCATTTTTTCCATTTTTATTTACTGCCATTTTTGTTCTGTCTCTTGTACTTCTTGAAATTGGCATATCTATAGTAGCCTCATTTTCCTTTATGACTCCTCTTACTAGTGCTATATAAGTTTTTTTCACCTCGTGGTTCTTTATTTGCTCACTAACATTTATATGTGCTTTATCATTTTTAGCAATTATTAATAAACCAGAAGTGTCTTTATCTATTCTATGAACAATACCTGGTCTTATCTCGCCACCTATTCCAGATAAAGATTCCTTACAATGAGCCATAATTGCATTAACAAGTGTACCATTTAAATTTCCATTTCCAGGATGTACTACTAAGCCTTTTTGTTTATTTACAACTAATATATCTTTATCTTCATAGACAATTTCTAATGGTATATTTTCAGCTTCTATTTTAGCCTCTTTTACTTCTGGTTCTTCTACTGAAATTATATCTCCTATTTGAAGTTTGTAAGATGCTTTTGCTTTTTTATTGTTTACTAAAATATTTCCTTCTTCTATCATTCTTTGTATTGCAACTCTTGAATAATTAGAATTTTTTTCAGCTATTGCTTTATCTAATCTACAATTTAAAAATTCATCTTGAACACTATATTCTTTCATTTTATTAATTGTATAACCTTTCTTTATTTTTCCCACTTACTTTTTGTTATATCTTTCGTAAATATAATTTTCAATAAATAAACTGGTAATACACTCATTCTTTTTATCCTTGATGGTTGAAGAATTAATCTCCAAAACCATTCCATACCAATTTTTTGAATCCACTTAGGTGCTCTTTTTATATTGCCAGCTTCGTAATCAAAAGTTCCACCTTGACCTGCTGCAACATCTACTTTTAATTTACTTTGATTTTTAGCAATCCACTTCTCCTGTCTTGGAGCTCCTAAAGCAACAAAAAGAATATTTGGCTCTAGTTCATTAATTTGTTTTATTACATCTTCTTCAGAGTCTTCTTCAAAATATCCTTCATGATATCCTACTATTTTTAAATTTGGATATATTTTTTCCACATTTTGTTTTGTTTTTAGTGGAATATCACCCTTTCCACCTAATAAATAAATAGTCCAACCTTCTTTTTCTGAAGTTTCTAAAATTTTTCTAAAATAGGCTTGTCCAGGTATTCTTTGCTTAAATGGCTTTTTTTGTAATTTACCACCTATAATTACACCAATACTATCTGGTGTGGCAAGCTCTGCTTTCTGTAATATATCAAAAAATTCTTTATCCTTTTGTGCCTGCATAATAAACTCTACATTTGGTGCTACTATTAATTTGCAAGACTTATTACTTTTTTCTATAAGTTCTTTTGTTCTTATTGCAGCTTCTTCTTCCGTAATATTATCAATATTTACTCCTAATATTTTTATTTTTTCTTGCAAAGTTCTCCCACCTTTTATTTTATATTTTTGCTTTTAATATCTTGCATATCTTTTATGAAAAAAACAATTAAATTCCAAATTAATAAAATCCAACCAACAACAATAAAACAATCCGCTAAATTAAAAACAGGAAAATTCCAAATTTTTATAAAATCAAATACTCCACCTCTAAAAATTCTATCAATTAAATTTCCTATGCCTCCTGAAATTACCATTGATAAAGCAATAGCTGTTTTATTATCTAATTTTTCTTTTTGATTATAAACAAAATTTATAATTATACATATTACTAGAAAAACTAATATTGCATTTGATAAATTTCCAGAATTCATTCCAAAAGCAATTCCGTCATTATATACATTTTCTATTTGTATAAATTCCAATTTTAAATTGTTAAAATTTATAGCTAAAATCTTGCTTAATTGATCTAGTAATAGGAAAATTATTATTAAAAATATCATTAATTTTATTTTTTTGTTTTTCAAAATTTTATCCTCTCTAAAAATGTTTTCACATTTTATTCATCTTCTATTCTTGAAAATATTCTAAAAGATCCATCATCATAAATCTGTCTATATCTTTCATCATTTCTTAAAACCATAGATAATTTTGAGTTTGCATAGCTTATAATATGCGTTACACCATATTCTTCAAATTTAACATCATAATTTACTGATAAACCTGCTATATTTAAAGCATCTGAGAAAATATCTCTACCTTCTATATTTTCTTCAAGATTTTCATTAAATTCTGGTGTATATAAATCACATCTAGAATCAATAAAAACAGGAATTCCTTCATATAATAAATAGCTTCCATAATTGTATTCATTATATAGTTTCAAAGTAGATAAATCCAAATTATTTTTTATCCATTCAGTAGCTTCTACTGGATAAGTACTTTCATCTATATATTCATCATTTATAGTAGGTTTATACAAATCATAAGAAATATATGTTACTATTCCAATAAGTAATAGAGCACCAATAACTGTACTTTCTACTTTAATAATTTTCTTACATAAATCCTTATCATATTTTGCTAGAAATCCTGCAATCATCTTTACCAATATAAAGCTACAGAAAATAGCAAACATTGATACTTGCCTTCTCATTTTAAAAGATAAATATGTCAATCCTGCAAGCATAAACAAATCAGATAATTTAATCTTAGTATCTGTAAATATTAAAATAGCTAAAAAGATTAAAATAGCAATTGAAAACTCTGTATTATCTATTAATGTAAGTGGTAAATGCTCATTTATAGAGCCTGTTGTATTACCCTCCATTGTTTTATAAGTATATGTATATGCACCAAGTCCTGCAGGATTTATAAATCCTGTTACTGCAGCAAGTACAGCCACTCCTATTAACACTATTACAAAATGATTTTTTTGAATTTTAATTTTATAAGGATTTTCTCTATTTTTTATTCTTTTTTCTTTTCTATTCTTTATATCTAATTGTAATTTTTCTATTTTTGCTTGTATTTTTTTCTTTAATTTTACTTTTTCTACACAAATATTTAATACATTAAAAAATACAATACCTAATCTTTTATCCAAATCTAAATCTACAAGTACTGCTATTAAATATTCTCCTATATATGGTAAATATAATACAAAATAAAATGGAAATACAGCACAATGTGCATTTGCTATTATAAGTGGTATTATTACTAAACCTACAGCATATCGTATTTTATGTGTTTCTAAAAATTTTTCTATATAATATACTGTCCAAGCAAATAATATAAAAGTAAAAAGTTGTGCTCTTGCTGCAACAAAAGGCTTTAATATATACATAGCACCTAGTGTTACAAAAAAAGATACTACTTGGTTTTTAGATAATTTACTTGCTATATAGAATATTGATAATCCTAATGCTATAGATAAAATTATAGTAAGGATATATATACCATCCCATGAAAAAGCTCTAAAAATAATATATGTTCCTAGATCATATAACCAATGTGGATATGTATATGGTAAATCGTGCCAAGAATAAAGATCTTCTGTTAAGTTTGAAATTCCATTTTCAAAAATATATTCCCCTATTTTTACAGTATAGTAAGTATCATTTTGTAAAGTCTTAGGGGTTATTGCAAAACAAAACATAGCTATACAAAATACAGCTAGTATTGTAAAAATTATTTTAGATTTTTTTTCACTTTTCATCTATCGTACCTCTTAATTTTCTTATAAAGAAAATTATACCAAAACTTTTAAAATATATCAAGTAAATAATAAATACACCTACTAATTTTAAAAATTAATAGGTGTACTTTTATTTAATACTAATATGCTATTCTTTTTTCTTTAATTCCAAAATTGATATAGTGTGTATAATAGCTTAGATTGTCATTTTTAAATGCATTTTGTAAATCTTTATTCTTTGCTTTATATACTGATATTTTGAAAGTCTGACTTGCATCTCTTCCTTCATTTAATCCACATAAAGCAAAATGCTGTGTAGCTTTTGAGTAATTGCTTCCATAAACATTTACTAAGTCTTTATTTTGGCTTAAATAGTATTTAACATCATATAAATTAGAACCTTTTCTACCTTCATGAATTCCATTATTTACAAAATGTTCATAGGCTGCTTTATAATTATTTCCAAATGCTGCTCTTAAATCTGAATAATAGCTTAAATAATCTCTTGCACTAAATATAACTGAAGCTTGTCTACCTTCTGCAATACCACAATTTAACCAGTGTGACTTAAGTGCTGCTTCGTTATAACCAAATGCTGCTTTTAAGTCTTGGTTTGTATCTGCATAAAACTTACTATTAAATAAATATTCTGTAATATCTATTGGTGTTTTATCTATTACATTTGTTCCTTTTCTACCTTCTTTTATACCATTATTTATGTAGTGAGCCATTAATTCATATGAATCTAAATATTGCAAATCTTTATTATTTTGTCTGTAATATGCACCATAATAAGAATCTGAAGATGGTCTTTCCTCTTTCCATCCACAATCTAAGAAATGATTATATGCTGCTTGCAAATCATTTCCAAAAGCTGCTTTTAAATCATTGTTATTATTTAAATAATACTTTGTATCAAATACAACAGATGCTCTTCTACCTTCTCTTATTCCGCTATTTACAAAGTGATTTTTAAGTGCTGCTTGATTATATCCAAAAGCTGCTTTTAGATCAGGATAAGTATCTGCATAATATTTATAATCAAAAATTAAGTTTTCAATTGCTTCTCTACTATAAACGCCTTCAAAATTAGCTGTTATAGTTAGATTTGCATCTACATTATCAGTTCTTAAGCTTGAGCTAGCATAATTTACTCCATTAATATTGAAATTAACAAATTTAACATTATTATTAGTTGTTGCAGAAATGTCCATTCCTGAACCTTTTGGATAAGTTATTGTACTAACAGTAGCATAATCTCCATTTATATATACAGAACCTCTATCTGTTCTATAATTAATTGTTACATTTACAAACTCCCTTACATATACAGGTATTGTTCTTGTAACATTTCCTTGAGTTAATGTAATATTAGCACATCCTGCACCTATTGCTTTTAAAACGCCATTACTTATAGTTGCTACATTAGTATTTGAGCTCTTCCAAGTAGCATTTCCACTCGTATTAACAGCTCTCAAATTATAAGTTTGTCCTTTTTGTATATAATTTAAATTAAAATCTTGTGATGTTCCAGAAGAAGTTCTTATTGCAATTTGTCCTGATAGATCTACATCATTTTTAGCATATGTTTTACTATATTGAATTTGAAATCTACCATTATATAATCTTATTCCTGCTATTTCATTTGTTAAAGTTTGTGTTTTAGATTGTGTAACAACTCCTGCTGTTCCCATAGAAACTTTATAAACATCTTTTCCATCTGTGTAGAAAAGATTTTCTCCATCTGTTATTAAAACAGGTAAATCTGTAGCAGTTGATTTTTGATTACTAAATTGTACTTCTTGTATATTGCTTCCTAAATTAGTCATATATTTAAAAACAATTTGTCCAGAACTATTTTTTTCTACATAGCACCATTTGTCATTATATGAAATAATTGGTCTAGACAACTTTTTCAAGAAATAATTATCATAAGTTGTATCAGTATTTTTTCTTGTTGTTTCCCATCCACTATGTGAATTTGCATACATTCCATTATCACTTAATAAAAAGTATTTATAATACCAAACACCATAAATATCTTTTCCTGCTATTGGTGTATCATCCCATGTTGTATCTACATGATAATAATTGTTTCCTATTTTTACTAAATTCCAAGCATGGTTCATAGGTGTACTTGTAACTATTTCTGAATCTAGTCCTAGCTTTTCTGCTAAATAATTAAATGCATTTGAATATCCGTCGCAAACAGTTACATTATTTATAAAAAATCCATACATTGAATGCACAATTGGTTGCATTGTATTATTATTGTAATTTACAAAATCATACTCTGTATTTGCACAAATATAATCGTGAACATATATTGCTTTTTCTAATTCCGTAGCATCCTTTGGTACAGAATCTACAAAATTCTGTGCAATAAATTCTGCTTTTTCATAATAGAATTTTATATCTTCTTGATTAACAAAGTAATTTGGAATTACATATAAAGCTATTCCATTTGAATAATATACTCTCCATTGATTTATTACATAAGTTTCTGGATGTTCAATAAGTATATATTGAACAAAGGCTAACATATCTGATGTAGAAACATTGTATTTTTCAACAGATATTGATGTCTGTCCACTAAGCAAACTTTTTACCATATATTCTTCTAATGTTTCAGAATTAGCATCTGCACCATAAGTTTCCACCTTATTAAGTAAATTTTCATCTATGTTTTCCGGTTTTTTATTGTTTATAATATCAACATTCACTTCCTCATACTCTAAACCTTCTAAAGATGGACTAACTTCTATTGTTGCATTTACTGAACTCTGCATAAAAATGAATAAAAAAACAAAAAAAGTAAAAATAATACTCCATACTTTTTGGCTTTTGCTCATAGTAAAACCTCCTAATTTATTTTTTTGACCATTTCTATTATATCATTTTCTATTTTAATTATCTACTATTTTTGCAAAACTCCTATATTATTTTTTTATATATTTTTTATAAATTATTATTCCTATAAAAATCAGTAAAATAATACCTATTACTATAACTATTGATAAACTAATATTACTATTTTTTTCTTCCTGTTGTAAATCTCTACTTTCTTCATTTTCTATATTGCTAGAGGTAGTTTCAATCTCATAAGCTTTTTCTAATTCTTCACTAATATGACTTTGTTTTTCCACATATTCTTCCTCTTCTACTTGGTTTCGTTTATAAATATCTATTAAAAATTCTTTTTTCGTAGAAGCATTTTGCGCTAATACTATAATTCTCACTTCATTTTTTCCCTCTTTAATATCTGTCCCACCAATTATTTCTACACTTGCCCTTTTATTTTCAGGAATAGCTAGCATTCTTAAATCATTGACCGAATTAGATACTTCAGTTGTATAATGAGTAATATTATTATCAAATGCTGGATTTAACATTGCATTTTCAATAGCTAAAGTTTGCAAATTTGCATTTGCAAGTTCTAAATCAGCAGTTTTTGTAACTTCAATTTTATAATTATTAGTTTGTGTTTTATCTTCTGAAGTTACTTCTATTTCAATATTATTCAAACCTTCTTTTAAGTTATTGTTTCCTGTTATTTTAATATCTGCATTAGGATTTTCAGCAGTACAAGCCACTTCTAAATCATTAACATCATTTGATACAGTAAGATAATAATTATATATATTTGTTTCAAAACTTGGAATTAATCCTTCACGGTCAACTCTAAGAACCTTTAAATTTGCATTATTACTTTCTAAATTATCTCCTTGTTCTTTGCTTATTTCTTTCTGTAAAATACTTTCCTCTTGCAAATTTTCTACTTCACTTTTACCTATTTGTATTTGTTTGATTTCTGAATTAGTTTCAATTAACTGTCCTGATTTATTATAAAATTCACCATCAATTGTAAAATTTGCTATGCCATTTTCTTTTGCCCTAAAAATATATTTTTCTATCTCATTTGTTTTTGCAGCATTTCCACCTTCTTCATCATACCAGACAGTAATTAATTTGTTTTCTTTAATGTTGGTATTTTCTAAATTAGAAACATATTCTAATTTATCCTTATCAAAGTACAGTTCAAAATTATATGCTGCTGTCTCTTCTCCTTCAATATTAATAGTTAGTTCTATTTCTTCGCCTTTTTCCAAGTATTCCTTATTTGTTTCTATAAGAATATCTGCTTTCGTAGTTGCTAAACTCGGCATAGAAATATTTATTAATATAAATAATGTTAATATGCAAATTAATTTTAAATTTTTTCTTTTTTTAGTCATATTTAAACACTCCAATTTTTTTATCCTCTGAATATAAAACAAGCCGAAAAATTTTTATTGTTTAATTAGTTGTAAACCTAAAATGTGCCTTTGTATTAGTAATAGATCTACGGAAGTAGGATTTTTGCCGTTTTTTCTAATATTGCTAGCTTTTTTATAAATATCCTCTATTGATTCTATTTCTAAAATATGTCTTTGAATTACTAATAAATCAACACTATTAATTTTCCCGTCTCCATTAGCATCTCCATATAAAATTATTTTGTACTGCCTTAAAATATTTCCATTTTCTTTAACGAGTATTTTACTTCCTGTACCTAAAAGACTACTTTCTGTTAAAATTTCATTTTTATTATTTACAAATTCTAATTCTAAATCTGTAGTTATTTTTTCTTTTAAATTCTTTACTGTATTATCAGTATAGTCTATTCCACTAATTTCTAAATTATCAACTGTTAAAGATGTATCAAAATGAATTTCTGAATCCGCCATTTTTCTTACAACATTTACTTTGCAAGACTCCATAATTTCTTCATTTTCTTCAGATTTTATTAAAATCTCTGTTTCTCCTTCCGTTTTAGCTGTTATAATTCCTTTTTCATCAACTTCTGCAATTTCTTTGTTTTTACTAGAAAAAATAATATTTTTGTTATTTGCATCTTCTGGAAGAACATAAGCATTTATCTTAAATTCATCTTCTATCTGCATATTTATATCTTTCTGTTCAACCCAAATTTCTGTTACTTTGCTATACACATTAATTTCAATTTCATTTTTTACATCTCCTACCTTTGCTTTTACAGTAATTGTCGCTTTTCCAGAAGCAATTCCTGTTATATTTCCATTACTATCTACTGTTAAAATCTCTGGATTGCTAGATATAAATTCTATTTCTTTATTTTTTGCATCTTCTGGGTAAATACTAACATCTATTTTTTTCTTTTCGCCCTTTAATATAGTTTTATTATCTACACTAATATCAATTCTTTCAATCTTCTTATCCGGAACTTCTGTTAAATAAGTTTGATAAATATATCCTATAATTCCATTGTCTAATTTTACTTTATCCCATCTTTCTCCTGATTGATTTCCTTTTGCAATTCTTGTAAGTTCTTCTGGGTTTGAAACCGTTGTAATAATTTCATAAGAAGTACTTGGTCCTGTTCTTACATTTACATTACTTCCATTGCAATATACTTTTGTATTATCTTGGGTAAAATCAGTTTGATTTATATTTGGACTTTCTGCCATTATTTCAGGCATATTATTATATACTGGTATAATAAAATACATTGAAGAATCGAGCATTCCATTTTTTAAATAACCTTGATAAATTGATTTAGATTCACTATAAGGAGCTAATATATTAGTCATGTATTGATGCCAAAATAGTGGCATTCCTCTATCATCATTAACATCAAATTTTTGCAAATAAATCGTATTTTGTCCAACATTAATATAGCTAGAACCAATAAAAATTCCTCCACCAGTTATTGACTTTTCTTTACTATTCCAAGGAATTAGATATTTAGCTTTTGTTTCTTCATTAGCTCCATTTCCATCTTTCGCATATTGCAAACCTTTCTTTATAGCTCCCATCTGGTCTGTAGAACTTGTTGCTCCTATATTATAAAAATTGTAAAGCCCCTTATAGCCTTCTACTGTTCCACTTATTGAATTATGTGTTAAAAACGGTCCTACCTCTTGTTTTATACGAGATGCTAAATGATATGGACTAACCATTGAAGTTTTTCCAGCTTTTAAAATTAAATCTCCATAAGTTTCATCCGTAGAAATTGTACTTCCATTACTATCTAAATACGAAACTTTATTTTTATAAAACTCCGTTCCATATAATATTTTTTCTATTCCTTCTAAATTAGTAATTGCTGCATCATATGATAATCCCTCAAATTGAAATATTCTTACTTCATTTAAAAAATTTCTAGGATCCATACAATACTCTACAGCTTGCTTAGAAGAATCTACCCAACCGCCATCTATTTCCACATTATATTGACCTGGTGTTGTATTTTTCCAACTATCAGAGTAGTTTTTAGGTACTAGATTCTTTCCAAATACATTTTCTTCACTAATAACATAATTCCAATCTAAATTTGTATATAAGGCTGTAAATTTCCAATTTGGATGTTTTTTAGCAAGCTCTTCTAAATAGGGTTGATAACTGCTTGGGAAATTTGAAATTCCATCCAATTTAGTCGAAGCTGTAACTTCAAATCTAATAAATACAATTATAATAATTAATAAAAACAACAAACTTATTAAAAGAATCTTTTTTACTTTAGTATTTTTTCTCATTTTTATAAAATCCTATCGTTTTTTTATTCAATCTACTCTTATTATTAACTTATTTAAATTTAAGTATTAATTTTTTTAATTATTTATAAATTTTCTTCTTTTGCCTTTACTATAATTCTTTTTTTAGAATCACTAGTACATGTAATTAAAGTAATTTCTCTAACTTCACTATTTTGTTCTAAACAACTTACATCATTTGGAAATACTTTATCTATTTCGTATACTATATATTTTACTTTTCCTACTTTATTATCTATTAAAAAAATTTCATCTCCAATTTCTACTTTCTTTAAATTTTTAAACATATTTTTATTTCTGAAATTATGTCCAGCAACACAAAAATTTCCTATCTCATTTGGATTCGGTCCAAAAAACTTAGTCACAGAAACATTTAAATTTTGGGTAGAATATTCACTTAGCACATATGTTTCTAAAGATATCACTGATATTTCTAATTTCGCACATACTGAATATCCGTTGTAATTTTCTAGTATCTCCTCTTTTGGATATTCTAATTTTTCTTTTATAGTATTATTGGTAATTTCATTTAAAGCTGTACTTTTATTTTCATAGTTTTCTATTATTGTTTTTTCTGCTTCGTATTTATTTTGATTTTTTACTACATCATTTTCCTCATATTCATTTATACTAACTCCTAATATAATTCCTAGTATTACAGTAACACTAAATATATCAACAAAATTTTTCTTGTATCTTTTTCTATTTTTTCTTTTCATTTTCTTCTCCTATGTACAACAAAATGGACGATTTTTCTCGTCCATATTTTGCTGTTTTTATTATTTTAAAGTTTTTATTTATTTTTATTATATATATAAATAATTGTTAATATTGCTATTATAAATACAACTGGAACATATATATTAACACCTGTTTTTGGCAACTCTTTTGGCATTTCTTCCGTATTATTTGTATTTTGGTTTGTATTTTGATTTATTTGTTCCTCTGTATTATTTTTATTTTCAGATACACTTTCAGATACATTTTCTGAACTTTCAGTACTTATATCTGGTGTTTCTACTGTAGATTCTCCGCTTGGTGGAGTTATTGGAGTTACTTCTAATTGTTTTTCTAATACATTAAAAGAAAATGTTTTTTCTGCTATTACTGTATCTGAATTATCTCTATCTATTAATTTTAAAGTAACTGTATAATTTCCTTCATCACTAAATAGTCCTCTTACATTTAAAACTTGTAAAACATCTTTTCCTCCTATTTTATAACCTTGTGGATCTCCCCAACCACTTTGAATAATGTCATGTTCTAAGCTTGCTTCATCTGTACCTAATAATTTTACATTTGCACCTGATGGAGTTGTTGCTTCTGCTACTAATCTCGCATGTTCATAATAATGTCCCATTGGAGAAGAATATGAAATTTTCATTTCTTTTTCTTCTTCTTTTACTATATCTCCTGAGTATTCCAAATTTAAAGTATAATCAATATATTCTGGTTCTACAGTTACATTTTTTGCTATTGGTACTAAAATATCATCATAAGTTTCTGATGCATCTGAATTTGATAATCCTTCAGCTGTAACAGTAAACTCTGTTGGATTAGAAGTTGTAATACCTTCTTTTGCCTTAAATACAATGCTCATATTTGATCTTGGATTTGTTCCTCCTGTGGAATCATGATAAATTACTCTTACTTTATCTGATGTATCATTTGGGGTTCCACCGTCTACAGAAACATATTCAAAAATATTATTGTCATAAGTAACATCAAATGTATATGCACCTAAATCTTTTCCAAATTCAATTGTTACTTTTACAGTTTCTCCAGGTCTTACAGTCGTTTTATCAAGTTTTACTTCTAATGTATCTAATTCAACCGCATAAGTTTTTCCTGTTAGAATAATTAAAGATACTATTATAAATATTGCGATTATGCGAATAATTTTTTTCATCAAAAAAATCCTCCTTTTTTTGTTTTATATTTCTATTATGTTGAATTTTTCTAAAAAATATTTGACATTACTTGTCAATTTTATTTAAAGCTTGATTTTCTAAGCAAAAAAAAGAAATAGAAAATTTTTCTATTTCTTTCAATATTTTTATTTTTATATTTTTTAAAAAAACAAAACAATACATTGTAAGTAACAAATCACACAAAAAAACGCCTATATACCAACCTTTCGTTAGCATATAGACATTACATAATTTGCTAAAATTTATATATAAAAATTATATATAACTATATTTAAACTACTTCTTCTTGAACTTCTTCATTTTCCTCTTTATTTACAATTTCCATACTTGCTATTGAAACTTCATAAGCAACTCTTGTTTCACTTGTTCCATCTTCAAATTTTTTCTCGTATGTTCTAGATTGAATTCTTCCTGTAATCTTTACCTCTGTTCCAACTTCTATGTTTTGACAAAATCTAGCATTTCTTCCCCAAGCAATTGAAGGAATATAATCAGATTTATTATAAGCACGATTAACAGCTAATAAAACATCTGCTATTTCTCTTCCAAAAGGTGTTTGTCTATAAATTGGTTTTTTACATACATAACCAATTAATACAACCTCATTTGTTATTTCGTCTTTTTCTTGTTCAGTTTCTTCTACCTCTTTGATTTCCTTTGCAAAAACAGTTAAGATTAATCTATTTTTTTCGTTTTCATAATTATTGTAAGATCTAAATTGACCTTCTACAGAAACTTTTTTTCCAATACTTAAATCTATATCTGTTAATAACCTTTCAGATATTGTTATTGGAATGATATCTGTTGTAGAACTTAATCTTACTACTTCCATGTTAAAAACATAGAATTTTTCCCCATAAATCTCATGACTATACTTTTTCTCACTTATTATTTTTCCAACTAAAACTAAGTGATTGTTTTCTGAATAATTTGTATTCAATTTAATTCCTCCTTAAATTTATCTAAAGTATCTCTCTATAATGCTCCTTTTATCTTCGTTTTTCTCCTAAAAACACCTTAATTATAGCACACTTTTTATCGTTTGTCTACATAAAATTTCATATTTTTTACATTTTTTGCAAAATTATGTTTTTTTGTATTTCTAAAACAACTGATTTTTCTGGTTTTCAAGTATTATATTTTTATCAAAATTCGTTTATATTATTGCACTTTTTATGTTATCTTATTATTTGTAAACTTTATTCATCATTAGTTTTTTCAAACTGTTTTGGCTTTATGTTTATTTATCTAAAACGTATTTTTTAAATATTTTTCCTCTTTCTTCAAAATTTTTAAAATATCCATAACTAGAAGCTGCTGGTGAAAGTAAGCAAACTGTTTCTTTTTTAGTAACTTCTTTAGCTTTTTTTACAGCATCAAGCATATTTTCTACTAAATAGCAATTTTTACTTGATGATTTTAGCTGTTCATATATATATTCTCCTGTTTTTGGTAGACATATTATATTTTGAATATCCGATTTTTTCAAAAATTCATAAAGCTCATTTAGACTAACTCCTCTATCTTTACCTCCCACAATTAAAGTATTAACATTTCCTAAGGCTTCTACTGCATTCATCGTAGCAGCAGGTATTGTGGCTATTGAATCATTATAATATTTCACGCCATCTATTTCTGCAACAAATTCCATTCTATGTTCTAAAGTTTTAAAATTTTCTATGATATTAAGAACCTTATTAATATCTAAATTTAAAATATTTGCTATTGCAATTACAAACAAAATATTATTTAAATTATGTGTACCTTTTAAATTCGTATTTATTTTTGAATCACATATTTTCTTTCCATTACAATATATTCCATCTTCTTTACTAAATACATAATTTTTATATTGCTTTAAATCGGATTCTGTAATTTGACTTCCTACTTCAAAAATAGCATAATCATTTTCTTTTGGTGTAAAATTAAAATTTTTAATATATTTATTTGACACATTATATATAAATGTGTCTTCTTTATTTTGAAATTTTGCAATATTAAATTTAGCAGCTATATAATGATCCATTGAAATATAATGATCTAAATGTTCCTCATAAATATCTAACAAAATTGCTATATTAGGTGATTTTTTAACATATTCTAGGCTATGTGAAGAAAGCTCTAACACCAAAATAGTTTCCTTTTTCATAAAATCAATATCATTAAATATTGGTTCTCCTATATTTCCTAAAAGCATTACATCATAGCCTTGCTCTTTTAATATTGTATAAATTAATGTACTTGTAGTACTTTTCCCTTTTGTTCCTGTAATGCCTATTGTAACGCATGGTATAAATTCTAATAATAATTCTAATTGACTTGTTATTTTATCTTTAAAGCTTGATATATCTATATCTTTTAAAGAAATGCCTGGTGTTTTTAAAATTAAATCATAGTATTCTACATTTTTAAAATAATCTTCTCCAAGACTTACTTCTACATTTATATCTTCTAATAAATAACTTTTTTCAGATAATAAATTCATATTTTTATCTACTATATATAATTTTTTATTTGGAAAATGTTCTCTTAAAAATAAATAACTAGATTCTCCTTCTTTTCCAAATCCAACTATCAATATTTTTTTATTTTCTAAAAAATTTAATAAACCTTCTAACATTTTTCTTCTCTTTTCATTTAATCTTTAAAAATTCTTTGCTTTAAAATTTTATCAAACTCTTCTGGTAAGAAATTATTCTTGTTGTAAAAATTTAAAAATTCTCCATCTATTAATTTAAAATTTTCTTTATAATACTCTAACAAAAATGGAAGTTTTTTATTTGTAACTTCTAATTCTTCTATAGTTTTACTAACTGCATATTGCACTTCTTCGTAAGTACCAACACACTCAAATGGTTTAACTTCTCCAAAGCCACAAAGCTCTACAAAAGTATCTTTCAAACTTTCTTTTTCAAATAAATCTTTTCCAAATATATTTACCAAATCTTCTTTGTATAAGAAAGGACTTAAAATTGTATATACAAATAAACATTTTGGGCAATTGCAACACCATTTCCAAGGCTCTAACTTACTACCAACATTACAACTTTTAAAAACACTATGATATTTCTTTAATTCCGAAAAAAGCATTGCTATTTGAAGTTCTGTTATCGGTCTTAGCATACTAAAATATTCTATATCTGTATTCATATATTTTCTTGCAAAATCTCTAAAATCACTTTCGAATTCAAAAGTTTTTGAATATTGATGATTTATTTTTTCACCTAACACATTACTTTGATTTGCACTATCTTCATTTGATAAAGCAATATATTTTTTTTCTAGTAAAAAGGCTGTTAAATAAGTTAAAAAAGCTACAATAGCAGAAAAAGGTGTATGTCCATTTAAAAATCCATTGGAATTTAATTCAATTAAATTCTTATCTATTTTTCTATCTACTTCAATAACTTTGTTTCTATCAAAGCCAGCTATTTTGGCACTTTCCAAAGAAACTTTTTTACTGCCTATACAAAAACACAAAGTATTATCTTTGTATTTTTGTAGTAAGTCTAAGGTTACATTTGAATCTTTTCCACCACCAATTGGAATTATAATTCCCTCTTCAATTTTCTTATTTATTTTTTTACTTTCAATATCTTCTTTTATATTATTGTTAGATATAAATTTAACAAAATCCCTTTGAGGTATATCTATATTATTTCTATATCTAAATTCGCCTAATCCTAAATAATACAATTTTGAAAACCATTTTTTTTGTTCTTCATTTAAATTACCACATTTTATGTAGAAATTTGGTGAGCAAGTGGCTTTAAAATAACTAATAGCTTCCACCATTCCTAAAAAAAATACCATTTTTTTAGCTTCTTCTGTATCTATATTTTTCCATTTTAAATCTTTTTTTAATATAGTAGTTTCTGGCTCAAATTTTTTTAAACCTACAATTTCAAATCCAAATTTTATAATTATATTTTTATCATCTTCTTTTATTTCATAATATTGATATTCAAAATTTGGATATTTATTTCTTAACTCCTGAACATCCATTTTTATCTCCTCATAATTTAGTATACTATAATATATACTATTTTTCTATTTTATGCAATAATTTATTTTTTAGCCAAAATTTGCCATTTTAAATTTAAATTTTGTAACTAAATTTAAGCTTTTACATAAGATATATTAGGCAAAAGATTAACTTCAATTTATAAAAAGAAAGGATGAATATTATGGAAAGTTGTGAAAATTGCGATAAAAATAAATTAGAAATTAATGGTGGCATTGAAAATGGAAAACAATTTGATCTTGAAATAACTCTACCAGAAGATAATAGAGATGCTGTATTTGGAATACTAAAAGATGCTTATGGAGATCCAGTAAGAGACGCTGTAATAAAACTAATAGAAGTGGTAAAAGTTTGTGAAGGAAAAACTGAAAGAAAACCTGTTTCTCATACTTTTACAAATAAAGATGGCGAATTCGTATTTGGTCCTCTTTGCCCTAGAAAACATTATTCAATAGATATTTGGGCTAATAGAGTGGACCATATAAAAATTTGTAAAACTTGTGAGAAAAAAGGAAAATGCTTAAAAGGTGTAGATATTGATTGCGATAAACATTGTGAAGCTTCACACTTAGAAGCTGAATGTCCTTGTGAAGGCGAAGCAGAAAAAGAATAATTATGCAGTATTATTTTAAGCAAAAACTCCCTAGTATAATGGCTAGGGAGTTTCTATTTTTACATAGGAATTTTCATTTTTCTTGCAAATTGTTTTCCTTTTTTTATCATCTTCTTTTTATTTGTATCTATCCCTTCTGAATACATCATCATTGCACCGGCTGTAAGTATACTTCCTAAAATCATACCTTTTGTAAATTTCATTTTTTTTACCCTCCTTAAAATTTTTACTATTATAGCTAATTTACTACTTGCTCTTATTATCTTCTTTTTTTCTTATTATATACTGTCTAAAAAATGAGTAACTTTCCAAAATTGCTATTATTATTAAAAATATTCCAAATAATTTTTTTAGAATTTTATTATCAAATTTAAATGCTATAAAACTACCAAAAATAGCACCTATTATACCTAAAATTATAATTGGTAAGGCTTCTTTATAATTAATTGTTTTATTTTTTATATTAATTCCTATAGCAACTATTGATGTTGGAATAAATACCACTAAATTAGTACCTTGTATAAAATGCTGTTCAATACTGGTAAAAATTCCTAATAGTAAAATTAAAATTGTTCCTCCACCCATTCCCAGAGCTGCAACAATTCCCGATAATATACCAAATATAATTTCTTTCATTTATTATATCCCTTACTTTAATAAAAATGAAAAACCACTATAAAAAAGAAAAATTATAAAAGTAATCTCTAACCATTTGGAATTTAATTTTATCAAACATTTTGAACCTATAAAAGAACCTATAATTCCTCCAATTATGCATTTTCCAGCCAAATTCCAATCTATTGCAGATTTATAAAAATAAAAAATACTACTTGCAAGCACCATAAAAAATACACACATAATTGTTGTTGCTCTAGCTGTAACTTCATCCTCTTTTAGTATTTTAGTCATATATGGCACTAAAACTAATCCTCCACCTGCTCCAAAAAATCCACTAATTAATCCTGATAATAATCCTATTATTAAAATTTTCCATTTTTTTGTTTTCATATTTTTATTTTTTACATATAGTTTAATTTTATTCGTTTCATTTTAAATTAAAAATAGCGAGGTTTCCCTCGCTATTTTTGCAAAAAACTTTATTCTATGTTTTCGTCTTTTATAAAATACTTTGTACCTAGCATTTTATCTGGAAGATATTGTTGCTCAACCCAATGACCTGGATAATTATGTGGATATTTATACCCTTCTCCATATCCAAATTGTTCCATTCCTTGTGCTGGAGCATTTCTTATGTGCATTGGAATAGTTCCTGTATCTTTATTTTCAACATCACTTAATGCTGAGTTTATAGCATTATAACTAGCATTTGATTTTTTAGAATTTGCTACATAAATTGCAGCTTCAGATAATATTATTCTTCCTTCTGGCATTCCTACACTAGCTACTGCTTGCATTGCAGCATTTGCAACTACTAAAGCATTTGGATTAGCTAAACCTACATCTTCTGCTGCAGCAATTACAATTCTTCTAGCTAAAAACATTGGATCTTCTCCTGCATTTATCGCTCTAGCCAAGTAAAATACTGTAGCGTCAGGGTCACTTCCTCTCATTGATTTTATAAAAGCACTTATATTATCATAGTGACTATCTCCAGATTTATCAAACATAGCTTTTCTTTTATTTAAAGATTCGCTAGCTATTTCATTAGTTATTTCTATTACACCATCAGAATTCATTTTTGTAGTTAAAACGGCAACTTCTAAACCATTTAAAGCTGTACGAACATCTCCATTTGAAACTTCAGCAATATTTCTAATAGTTTCATCTGAAATTTTTATTTTATAACTTCCTAAGCCATCTGGGTGTTTTATTGCATTTCTTATAATTTTTTCAATATCTTCTATTTTTAAAGGCTCTAATTTTATAATCATTGATCTAGATATTAAAGCTTTATTAACTTCGAAATACGGATTTTCAGTTGTTGCTCCTATTAAAATAACAGTTCCATCTTCCACATAAGGAAGTAGAGCATCTTGTTGCAATTTATTAAAACGGTGAATTTCATCTATAAATAGTATACACTTTCCACTCGGATTTAAAAGCATATTATCAGCTTCTTCAATAGCTTTTTTTATATCTGATACTCCAGAAGTTACAGCATTTAACCTTGTAAATTTGTATTTAGTTGTTTCACTAATAACTTTTGCTAAAGATGTTTTTCCGCAACCTGGTGGTCCCCATAGTATAATACTAGATAGTCTATCTGCTTTTATTGTCCTATATAATAATTTATCTTCTCCTAAAATATGCTCTTGACCAACAAATTCTTCTAATTTTCTTGGTCTTACTCTATAAGCTAAAGGTTTATTTAAATCCATATACATCCTCTTTTTATAATTAATTATTTTCCTAATATACTTAGTGCTTTACGAATTATTTCTTCTACAGATGCATTTTCTAAAGAAATATGCTCTATTGCTTTTTCAATTTCTCTCTTTGTATAACCTAATATTTGTAGGGCAGCAGTAGCTTCTTCTACACTTTCATTGTTTTCTATCACCGCTTTAGTTTCTGGTGCTTTGGCTACAGCCTCCTCTGTTTTTATTTTATCTTTTAATTCTAAAATAAGTCTTTGTGCTGTTTTGTTTCCTACACCAGGAATTTTCGTTAATGTAGAAACATTGTTGGTAATAATAGCTAAAGCAAAACTTGAAGGTGTTATATTGGATAAAGTTGCTATAGCTGATTTTGCCCCAATTCCACTAACAGAAAGTAAAAGTTCAAACATTCTTAATTCCTCTCTATTTAAAAAGCCATATAAACATACCATATCTTCTCTAACATAGTAATAAGTGTGCAATTTTACAATATTTCCAATTTCTCCTATTTGTGAAATTACTAAATCTGATACAAAAATTTGGTATCCTATTCCATTTACATCTATAACTACATAGTTTTGTGCCTTTTCTGCTAATTCTCCTTTTATATAAGCAAACATATATTACTCCTCATAAGTATTTTTTATTTCTAACTAATATTATCAAACAAACGTTTTAAAGTCAATAGCTTTTTTAGTAAAAAAAGATTTTCTAACAGCTTATATTTAAGACTATTAAAAAATCTTTCTAATTTTATTAATATGTTGTAACTTCTATACTTTCAATTATAACATCAGTAATTGGTTTATCGTTTTCATCTGTTTCTACAGCAGCAATCTTATCTACTATATCCATTCCTTCATAAACTTGACCAAATACTGTATATTGCATATACAAGCTTAAATATCCACCATATTCTTTATATTGATTCATTAAACTTACTGGAAATGAACTTTTTAAATAAGAATACATTTGCTCTGAATAATTTGCTTGTGTTATGAAAAATTGACTTCCTATACTATTTGGAAGAGAAGACATTGCCATACACAAAGAACCTCTATATGGTACTAAAGTATAATCTAGTTCTGTTCCAAAGCCTCCTCCCCATATACTTTCTCCACCTGTTCCATCTCCATTTGGATCTCCACCTTGAATCATAAACTCATTAATTACTCTATGAAATGTAAGTCCATTATAATAACCCTCTTTTGCATGAGTTAAAAAGTTCTCTACAGCTTTTGGAGCAACATCTGCAAAAAATTTAAATTTTATATCTCCATAATCTTTAACATGCATAATAGCAATTGTATCTCCACTATTTGGGAGAGCCATTTGTTTTTCAGCTGCTTCTTTAAAATCTATATCACTCAATTTTATTTCTCCTTCCTCTGTATTTGTATTATTGCTAGCTGTATTTTTTGTATTACTTGTACTCGTAGTATTTCCTGTTTCATTGCTTTCACAACCAGTTAATACAAACATCATAGCAATACTAATAAAAATTAATAATAAATAAGTAATTTTTTTTCTCATGTTATATATTGTTAAAATCTCCTTATAAATTTAGATTTTTGGGAAAACCTATAAACCTATTCATTTGAAGTATTAAATACTCTACTTAGTCTTTCTTCAATCCAAGCTAGTATACTATCAAATGTTCCTTTTGTTTCATCATCAACTTCAACTGATACTCCATTTTCGTAAGTTTCAGCTGATATTTTACAACCTGTTAGAATAAATAGAAAAGAAATTAAAATAACTATTAGTGTAAAAATTGATATTATCCTTCTTAATTTTTTCATAAAATCCTCCATCCAAACTTTCCTATATATCTATATAATAACTTATTTATTAGAAAAAATAAAGAGTTTTTTCTTATTATTTTATATTATAGTCTGCCATCAAAATAGTTACTTACTTCTTGCAATTGATCAAAACCAGCTTGTCTAAATATGTCATAAGCAACAATAGCTACTGAATTTGATAAATTAAGAGAACGCAAACCTTCCCTCATTGGAATTCTAATTGTTTTATCTATATATTTAATTAGTATATCTTCTGGCAACCCTTTAGTTTCTTTTCCAAATAAAGCAAAAACTTCATTCATTTTATTATATTCTACATCTGAATAAACATGCTTTCCTTTTGTAGTGACAAAAAACATATTATTTTCTTCTGGTTTATATTTTTCTAAAAATTTTTCGAAACTATCGTGTTCTTCTATTTCTAATTTGTCCCAATAATCTAATCCTGCTCTTTTTACTTGTTTTTCTGAAATGGAAAAACCAAGTGGATAAACTAAGTGTAATTTAGCCCCAATTGCTGCACAAGTTCTTGCTATATTTCCTGTATTCTGTGGTATTTCTGGTTCTACTAATACTATGTTTAATTTCATTTATCTTTGTCTATTAAAGACTTTTCGCCTCCTTTATTTTTAAATTTTAAGCTATATTTTATAAACATTCTTTTTTAGTATAACATATTTTTTTAGTAATGACTATATCTTTATTTTGTGAATATTGTTAAAAAAATATTAATTATATTATTCTAGATTTCATATAAAAAACATAGAAAATTTTATATGTAATTTTCTATGTTTTTATTTTTACAAATTATCAATATTTTCTAATTTTTCTTTTGTTAGTCCACATGCTTTGTAGTATTTCCATTCTTCAAATAAATTTTAATCTTCTATTAAATTAATATAAAATTCTAATTTATTTTATTTCTTTAATCTCTTCTTCACTTAATTCTGTAAGTTCAATAATTTCTTCTATTGGCTTACCCATTTTTAACATTTTCTTTGCCATTTCTATTTTATTTTTTCTTTCGCCTTTTTCTTCACCCTTTTCTTCTGCATACTGCAATGCTGCTAGCTTATCATATTGTCTATATATTCTTCTATTTAGTTCATCATTTACATCTTTATCTTCTAGTACTGCTTTTACTATTTCATCTATCTCTTCTATACTTCTTTTCATCTTAAATATCTCCTCCAATTCTTCTTTATTTAACTGGTTCGAAATATATCCTATCCATGCCTCTTCATCTGTTTTTATTTCTTCCACAGTCTCTATAAATTTTGGAAGTTGTATATAGTGATATTCTATATTGTCTGATACCTTCTCTTTATTCCATTCTCTCATCAGCCCACATACTTCGTGATATGGTCCTTCTTTAAATAAATTTTGAACTAAATCTCTTTTGAATTGAATTTATTTTAATAGCATTTTTTATGTTTGTCAAGACTTTATTTAAAACTTAGTTTTTTGTTTTATAAATATAAAATAGCTAGCAAATTTAATTTTTTTGCTAACTATTTTATATTTTTACACTCTAAGTACCGTACCAAAATTTTATCTATGATATGTTTCTCCAGAAGAAATTTTAAAAGCTCTAAAAAGTTGTTCTAAAAGGAAAACTCTTATTAATTGATGTGGAAAAGTCATTTTAGAAAAACATATTTTTTCTTTTGATTTATCTAAAATTTCTTTTCCTATACCTAATGTACCACCTATTACAAATGTAATTGAACTAGTTCCCTGAAGTTTAATTTCTTCGATTTTCTCAGAAAATTCTTCTGAGGTATATTGTTTTCCTTTTAAATCCAAACAAACTAAATAAGTTTCCTTTTTTATTTGTTCTAACATTTTTTCAGCTTCTTT
>CALXZR010000071.1 GCA_944393295.1 uncultured Clostridia bacterium | reverse complement strand
TAAATATCTAATAATATTTAATCATATTTTTAATAAAAAGAAAAGAAAAAGTTTATTAATTCACTTTTTCCTGAAATACTTTACAAACTAAATCTATACATTTTTTCTTTTGTGATAATCTTGGATGTACGTACAAGTTAAGTGTTATATTAACATTTGAGTGGCCTAATATTTCGCTAACAGTTTTATAATCCACACCTAAAGAAATGCAATTAGTAGCAAAAGTGTGTCTTAATGAATGAAAGTTAAAATGCTTAATCTTTAATTCTTTTAAAACTTTTTCAAAATGCTTACGGTAAGATCTTGGTTCTAAATACTTCTCAGTATCAGTTAAAATGTAATTGTTTTTACTAGATTTTATTTTTTTTAATATTTCTAAGAAATTTTTATTAATTGGTATTTCTCTATTTGCATTTTTCGTTTTTGGTGATGTTATTATTATTTTAGAAGTATTATTGTCTTTACCTTTAATATATATCCTTTGCATGGTTTTATTGATATATATTAGACTTTTTTTAAAGTCTATATCTTCCCATTTTAAAGCACATAATTCGCCTATTCTTATACCAGAGTATAGAGATATTAAAAGTCCTATATTTTTGGATGATAAATTATTTATCACATAATCTGTAATTTTATTTTGTTCTTTTTTAGTTAAAATGTATATATTTTTTTCAATATTGCTTTTTGGATAATGAAATGTTAACTCAATATGTTTCATTTTACCCTCATTAATTGCCTTTTTTAAACTTCCTTTTAAAATTATAGAAATGTCTTTAATAGTTTTTTCTGAAAGTCCACCATTTCTATTGCTTTTCCCATTTTTAAATAAATCTAATAAAAATTCTTGAAGTATTTTATGATCTATCTCAGCTAAACTGTATTCGCCCAATTTCGGAATTATATGATTAAAGATGTTATTTGAATAATTAGCATATGTTGATTCTTTAATATATTCTCTCTTCTCAATTAGCCACTCATAAATCCAGTCTTTGTAAAGTATTTTTTTTCTTAAAATTGACATTATGTCCTCCTCTCCAATTATATTATATAGAAAAACACAATTTCTTTCTTTATTTATTAAACTTAAGGACTAGAATTGTGGTGAAAAAATGAATATTCCTAAATTAAGATTTAAAGAATTTACTGATGAGTGGAAAAAAGAAAAGTTTAAAGATTTCTCATATTATTCTGGGAAAAGAAATAGAAATAATTTGCCTTTGATTGCATATTCTATTACAAACACAAATGGTTTTGTTCCTCAAACAGAAGCTCATAATGAATTTGGATATATGAAAAACACGGATAGAACTGCATATAATATAGTTACATCTAATTCATTTGCTTATAATCCAGCCAGAATTAATGTTGGATCAATTGGATACTACAGCGGAAAAGAAGATATTATAGTTAGTTCACTTTATGAAGTGTTTAAATTAAAAAATTATATAAATGATAAATTTATATGGTATTGGTTAAAGTCTGAAAAATTACCATATTGGATTAACAAATTGCAAGAGGGTAGTGTTAGGCAATATTTTTATTACGATAAATTATGCGAAACGTTTTTATACCATCCATCATTACGAGAGCAAATTAAAATTTCTAACACATTAGAATTATTAGATAAAAAAATAGAGCTTCAAACTAAAAAAATTGAAGCCCTTAAGTTATTTAAATTAGGCATAAAAAATAGGATGTTTGAAAATGGTGGTAATAAATTAAAATTAAAAGACATATTATCTAAATGGAAAGAAAAAAACAAAAATGGCACCATTAAGTATGTTGAGAGTATTAATAATAAACACGGATTTATTTCGCAATTAGATCAATTTGAAGATCGAAGTGTTGCTAGCAAAGATTTAAAAAATTACTATATTATTAGAAAAAATGTTTTTGGATATAATCCATCAAGATTAAATGTTGGTTCTCTTGCATTAAAGGAAAACGACACAGTTAGTGTTGTAAGTCCTTTATATGAATGTTTCACTACTAATCAAAACAATAAATTTTTATTAGAATGGTTTGATTCCAAATATTTTAGAAGAGGAGCATCATCTAAATTTGAGGGTGGGGTTAGAAACACTTTAAACTTTTCGAATTTATGTGAGATTGAAATAAATCTGCCAAGCCTTGAAAAACAAGATAAATACGCAAGTATACTCTCTACTTTTGATAAGAAAATATATCTTGAAGATGAAAAATTAAATAAATTGAATAATCTAAAAAAAGGCTTATTACAAAAAATGTTTGTTTAAAGCATAATCTCCTCTAATATTGCTATACTAATGTCAAAGGTTAAAGGTTTATATTATGCTCAAATTACAAGCATATAACAAAAAATTAATAAAAGTGAAAGAACCTATTGGTAAAAGTAGTAAAAAGAAATAAAACAAAAAATGTGGACTTTAGTAAAACTTAAAAATAATAATAATTAGCTACTTATTAAAGCACTATTACCATATTAAGTGAAAAACTAATATTTTAGATCTATGTCATTTTAAATGATATTAAAACTTGATATGATGTATGATAATTGTTATTATGTTATTATAAATTTGAATCAAAACTGTTATTAGCAAGAAATTAAAAATACAAAGTTATCAATATTACTGATGATAAAATAATTTTGGAGGCTATTCAATGATAAAAATAACAAAAAAGCAAAAGGAAATAAGAGATAATTACAAGAAAAAGACAGGGAAAGAAATGCCACCGCCTAGAAAACTTAAGGATAGATGGGAAAAAGAAGAAATAATTATTAAAAATGATAAAAATGAAGGAGATAAAGAAAATAATTATCTTTAAAGTCAAATTAATTAAAAAACTACATAATACCATCTAATATTACCAAACTAATATTAGAGGTTTTTATTATGTCTAAATTGAGTGCTTATAATAATAAACGTAATTTTAATAAAACAAAAGAACCAATGGGTAAAAAAAGCAAAAAAGCTAAAAGATTAAGATTTTGCATACAACACCATATTGCTAGAAAAGATCATTTCGATTTAAGATTAGAATGGAATGGAGTACTAATCAGTTGGGCAGTACCCAAAGGCCCTTCCTATAACCCTAAAGATAAAAGATTAGCTATTAAAGTAGAAGATCATCCAATTGATTACCGAAATTTT
>CALXZR010000070.1 GCA_944393295.1 uncultured Clostridia bacterium | reverse complement strand
TAAATTATACCCTATTAATGGTGTTATATCTTTTATTTTATTATATATTTCTTTTAATTCTTCTTCTGTGCATTTATTTGTAAAAGAGTATCCTTTGATATTTCTTGACAATGTTACTCTTGAAGTTAATACAACATCTGATTCTTTTCCATTTTGAACATACCAATTCATTATTTATCAATCTCCTTTATTTTATCTCTTATTTTTGCGGCATCTTCATACCTTTCTTCTTTTACAGCTTTATCTAACTGTTTCTTTAAATCATCTAATTCATCTTGCTTTTTGTCTTTTCCTTGTTTTTTAGGTTTTACTTTTTGGTTATTATCCGCATTTAGATTTTTAATTCCTCTACCAATGTGTTTTGAAGTTCCGTGTAGATTTTTTAGTAATGAATCTATTGGATTTGAGAAAATATCATAACAATCACTACATCCAAACATTCCTGTGTTTATAAAATCATCGTAAGTCATTCCACAAGTTTTGCACTTTGTATTACTTGAACTTAAACTTGGAATTAAACTATTTTCTGCATAATCATTAAAGAAATCTCCTAAAAAACTACTGAAATTGATTGGTATATCAATATTATCTACTCCTAATTTTCTTGCACACTCTGTGCATAATATAAGCTCTTTTTTTACTCCATTTATAATTTGTGTATATCTAAAGTTTGCCTCATTTTTTCCACAATTTTGACACAACATGTTAATTACCTCCTCGTTATAATAGATTTAAACTAAATTTATGAGCATATTTTTAAATATTTTTGCTCTTATTTCATCTTTAGTTTCTTTTGGCAAAGTCAGTACCTTGTCACTTGTTGCACCTTTTATTAGTCTTGCTTCTTTTTCTTCTATAATGTCATAATCTAGAAAGTTTTTTACAAATATTTCAACTTCTTTTGCTGAGATTGAATCTCCTATACTGTTTATAATATGCATGAGATAATCACTGTGAGTAATATTTACTTTTTTTATTCTAATGCATCCTCCACCACCTCTTGAGCTTTCTACATAATATCCTTGCATTGGGGTGAATCTGGTAGATATAACATAGTTGATTTGTGATGGTACACAATTAAAATGTTCAGCTAAGTCATTTCTTTGTATTACAGCATAGTCATCATCTTCTAGCATTTCTTTAATAAAATCTTCTATTACGTCTGAAATCCTCATTTTCTCATCTCCCCTTTTTCTACATTTTTAGATTTTATTTTTGACTTTGACTTTCTTTGACTTTTATTAGTATATACCCTTTTACATAAAATGTCAATAGTTTTTTTATATTTTTTTTTTTTTTTTTGACACCTCCAAAAAACATTATTAAAATCATAGTTGAAATTGCAATATTTCTATTTCCATTTCTGAATTTAGAAAGCCTTCAACTAAAATTACTTTATTTTCTTTTAAGATTTTATAACATTTATCTGCAATTTTATCATATGCTAATAATTTTACGGTGGAATTATTACTTAACATTCCTTTTATATTGCACACTGCGTTTTTCTTATTTTTTGGTAAAAAATTATATTTTATTTCTTCTATTTTTACTAATATATATACTTTGTTCATTTATTTTATCCTTTTTTATAGTACACAATGCTCATATTTTAGCATTTGCTACTCATACAAGCATTATTTATATATGTTTACCTTAATTAGGAAGGGATAAACTTCTTTAATATCTAATATTTTGCTGTATATATTCCGTAAAATATATAATCTGAAATAATATTAGAGTGTGGCTCGGGAAGTATTGTTGCTGTTACTATTGTTCGGATTGTTGTTGTTACGGTCTGATGCTGGATTACTCGAACCGGAATTGTTGTAGTTACCTCCGCGGTTAATACGGTTGTTAGAAGAGTTCGCCTTATAGTTTATCCCCATGTTTTTAGTTTTCAAATATTTTTTGTTCTAAGTTCTTTGTATTTGCTATTTTTAAATATCCCATATGTCCTGCTAAATATTTTTTTGCTTCTTTACTTGTCATATTTCCATTTTTTATTTGCTTTTTTAAGAACTTTACTTTTTTCTTTAGTTTCTTTTTTCCTTTATCCCTTATCTTTAGTCTATATTCATTTATTTTATACCCACAATAATTTACTCCTTGAGAACTTTTAAATATTTGTGTTTTATTATTTAATTCTAATGATAAATTCTCATTTAGAAAGTTCTTTATGCATTTTAATGCATTTATTGCCTCTTCTTTTGTTTTTATCAACAATATTGCGTCATCCATATATCTACTATAATATTTAATATGTAGTTTATGTTTTACAAATTTATCCATTTCATTCAAATATATATTTCCGAAACATTTGTGAGCTATAATTACCTATTTCTATACCTACCTCTTTTTCTTGGATATATAGTATTTTTATAATTAATTCTAATCCTTTACCATCTTTAATATTTCTTCGCAATATATTTAATAAAATTTCCTTGTTTATACTATTAAAGAACTTTTTTACATCCATTTTTAGTATATAATAGTTTCCCCATATTTATTTACAATGTTTCATCATTTTTTGCATATCTAAACACGCTTTGT
>CALXZR010000069.1 GCA_944393295.1 uncultured Clostridia bacterium | reverse complement strand
TCAAAAACCAGAAGTTTGGGAGGTAAAATAAGATGGCAAAAAAATCTGAAAATATTGTATTCCAAGGAACAGGTAGAAGAAAAGAATCAATTGCTAGAGTTAGATTAACAGCAGGAAAAGGAAATATCGTTGTTAATGGTAGACCTCTAGATGAATATTTTGGAACAGAAATATTAAAAGTTATAGTAAACCAACCATTTGCTGTTACAAATACAGTTGGAAAATATGATGTAATAGTTAAAGTTGTTGGTGGTGGATATACAGGTCAAGCTGGTGCTATCCGTCATGGTATTGCAAGAGCATTAAATGAAGCAAATTCTGAATTTAGACCAGTTTTAAAAGCAAACGGTTTCTTAACAAGAGACCCAAGAATGAAGGAAAGAAAAAAATACGGACTTAAAAAAGCTCGTAAAGCTCCTCAATTCTCAAAGAGATAATAAATTTATTAAAAATCGGAAGTTTTATTACTTCCGATTTTTTATTTCTATATTTTTAAATTTTGCTACTATTTTTCTCTTCCATCCTTGCTAATAAAATCACTTTTATCACAATTTTTATATGCCTCAGTTTGAATTTTATTCATACTATCTATTGAATCAATCCTCATTCCATTATATTCCACATTGCTATAATCATTAACATAAGCTAAAGCATAAAAACCTCTTCTTATATTTCTATTGTTTAAATCTAATCTATCAAATCTAACATCTCTTATATCTTGCACAGGTTGATCTGAATCTATAAGTACCCAATTTGAATTACCATTTGTATCTGTCAAATAGCAAGCTGTAAAATAATGTCCTGAGGTAATAACTCCTCCTTCTTCTTCAAATCTTTTTTCAGCTTCTTTGCTAACTGTTATAATTTGCATAGTAGGTATTCCTTTGCATCTTGCTAAAGCTGTAAATAATGTAGTCTTTCAGTATTTTGATTCATCCATAGCAATATATTTCTTATTAGAATTCCATCTGTTTGCCCATTAATTAAATCAGATACAGCTCTTATTCTATCCGTTATTTCCGTTCTTTTACCTGCTTGTAAATATTTTTCTACATTAGAAAAGTCTGGTCTGGCTAACAATCCTTCTTTTTTCATATTTTATACTCCTATTATTTAATATTTTTATTTATTATACCATATAAAAATATGCTTCGATATATATTTATTGCATTATTTCAAAAGCCATATCTGGATCTGCATCAGTATTAAAATTATAATATGTTTCTGGTATTTCTCCTACAATAACAGATTCTGCTAATAATATACTTGTTTCTATAGGATTTCCGAAACTTTCCAAAAGGCGTTAGTACACTTATTCTTGTTGAAACATCTAAATATATTTTATGAAGTGTCTGGTTTATACCTACAGCTGTAAACTCTGTTTTTAAATTGCTTTCTATACTTCCAGATGTTTCAAGTTCAATATTAAACTGAGGTCCAAAATATTTTAAAAAGCTAACACCATATACACTTCCTAAATTTATAAAAACCTTTGTCCTTTCTGCATTATCTATATCATTTTGTACATTTATTGCAAGTTGTGTAATTATCTCATTTATTGGTCTAGAATTTGTTTGTACAAAATTTATTTTTCCATTATTATCTTTATCTATAGTTACTAAATCTTCATAACTATAATTTTTCATTAAATTATTTACCTCCGAATTTATAGTTTTAACAGTTAAAGACCTTGCTTCGTTTATGCAACTTGCTTCAAATATAGGATATGCAGCCTTAAAAAAAGAAACTAACGCAAATATAATTACTAATAATAAAGATAGAATAAATAATTTAACTTTATTTATTTTTTTAGGTGCTTTAAAAGAAAAGCGCCTTCTTGAATATAATTTATTTTCCATTCAAATCTATTGTATATTTATTTCATTATATACAATCTATCCCCCACATTAATTTTATCTGGATTTTCTAAATTATTTATATCTATCACATCTTGCATAGATACTTTAAATTTTTTTGCAATATTCCAAATTGTGTCTCCACTTTTTACAAAATATAGAAACATATTATAATCACTTCTACAATCATTTTCTTTTTGTACAACATTATTTATATAAGAAATTTCTTTATTTACAGAATTGCTATTGTCAATTCCAATTTCCATCTCTACAGTTACCTCTTCTCCACTTAAACTATATTTACAATTTTTTACAGTTAAATCATCTGTTGTAATTGCATTTATACTTTTTTTCATAAAAGTAATTTTAACTTGTTTTACACTAATATTTGATTTATTATCAGAAGAATAATATATAATAAGTTCTACTTCACCTTCGTAGTTTATTACATCTCCACTTTGCGTACTATTTATAATTCTTGGAGTAGCTTGTATTGAATATACATTTTCTATATCTTCTACAGAGATTTTTTCTACAATTTGTACTGGTAGCTCTTCATTTGTCTCTTCTAAACTAATTGCTATATTTTTCTTTTCTAATTCTAATTCATTTTCTAAACTATACATATCTTTTGTAAGTAAAATCTCTTCTTTTTGCATAGCTATACAATATACTTCAAATTCTGTTTGAAAATTAATACTATGCATTTCTCTACTATTAATTTTTACTAACATATTTCTTACAGTATATTTTACATTACATTCATTTGTTTCTGCTACATTTTCTATATCTATAAAACTCATAATTGGTAAATTTGCTTCTACTTTTTTTATTTTTCCATTCTCTGTAATATAAAGAATCTCTACTCTAGCTTCTGCTTTGGCGAGTACTTTATTGTAGCTAGTTTTTGCTTCACAATTTTCTACTTTTAAATCTACTTTTAAAATTTCTCCTGCATCATCTTCGGCATCTATTCTTATATCCTCTTTTACAGAAGTTCTAACTTTATTTTCTCCAACTAAGATAGGTAAATTAACATTTTCTGTTAATCTTTGCATCTCTCCTAGTTCTTCAAAGTTTGTATTTATTTCTAAATTAACTTTTTCTGTTATCTGATATTGAATACAAAGTTTTGCTTCTATACTAATTTTTCTTTCGTTTAAAATTTTAGTTTCTAGAAAATCTATTCTTATCTTAGTAAAAATATTTTTTCCTTCTATAGCCTTTTCATCATTTATTGTTTCCATAAAGTCTAAAGTAGTCTGTATACTTCTTGTTTCTCCATTATCAGAAAGATAAATAATATACGCATCTATATTTCCATCTACTCTTATTTTTCCAGATGACAATTCTTCTTTATAAATATAGGTATTAGCATTACTTGCTGTAATACTAACAATATCTGGCTTTATATCTGGAACAATTATATCTCCCTTAACTTCAAAATTTTTATTTCCACTACTAATTTTCTGTGAAATAGCTATCTGCTTTATTGCCATAAAAAGACCTCCTTTAAATGTTATTATTTTCTAATACCATTTATATGGAGGTTAATTTTAAAAAATTCCTTTATTTTTTATTTTTATTATGCATTTTCTACTGCAGTATTTAATCTATGCTTTTTTACTTCTACCTGTGGCGGTAAAATTGGTGCATATTCTTCACCATTATATAATTTTACCTCTACTGTTCTCGTAAATAAATCTGTATAATTATAAGAACCAAATCTATCTACTTCTTCAAACTTTACTCTAAAATAATCTTTATAAGTATTTTCTATTATTGCAACTTTCTCTTGAGGTTTGCTTCTTTTACCTGGAGATTCTTTTACAATAATTTTTTGTCCTATGTTTTCACCAATATTTTTTCTTAAGTTTGCTATTTCAGATCTGTAAATTCCCATATTACCACCTACTTCTACTGTATTTTCATGTAGAATTTATATCACGGATATAGCAAAATGTCAAAAAAACAATCTTTTACAAATACTGCAGAAGTACTGATACTATTGCTTTTCGAGGTTTTATTTCAGTTTTTTATCTTTTTTATTACAGTTTTATTTCATACTTTTTCTTGCTGATGTTTATATATTGCAGTTAAGTAGAACTTAATAAATATATTTGAAAATTTATAGTTTTAGAAAAACATCGTCCCCCTCTACCGAGGTAGAGAGGGACGGTGTGGTGATCATAGATTAAACGAATACGAGTTATCTTTCCCTTTAAACGAGGTATAGGCTCCAAGTTTATCAGCAAACCTTCTAACCCTTTTTTCCTTCAGCTCCAGCGGAGTATGGATAATAACATTCCTTCCTTCTGCCCGGATCATGACGGGTTCTTCTGCGAAGATACTCTTAAACGCAGCTTTTATCCGGTTGTTTGACATCCCTTGGCTGCCTTTTTGGACTTTAATACATATACGATTTAACATAGCTTCCTCCTTTACAAACAAATGCCGTATTCTGCCTGAAACCAATCGCACACTTCGATGCGTACTGTTGCTTTCAGTCTCACAGGCCAGTTATCCATAGTATCTACTGCTGTCCGAATAACACAGCGCATCATTTCTCCATCAAGCATTCCTTTTCTAGTCAGATTTTTGCAATCATAAAGTTGCTCATCAATGCATGTAGCAACCTCCTGTGCAAGTTCGCTCATTTCGTTAAATTTTTTCATCACCAAACCTCCTATCATCAATTATGATTCCTTCTGAAAACTCTAAGTAGCATTGAATAAGAGTATTTAAGAAGTTATTCAATTATATTTTAACATAATTAACATAAAATGTAAACCTATAACTTATTATCTTTTGTCTTGGTCTAAACTTCAAAGAGTGTCTCAAAAGTTCACAAAGCATTTTCTTCTTGTTCATGCTTATGAATATACTTTAATTTTGTTGCCATTCCTCCTCTTATATGTCTTTCTGCTTTATTTTCGTCAAGTACTTTTCTAACTTCTTGTGCTAGTGCTAAGTTTATATTAGGTAATCTTTTCGTTACATCCTTATGTACTGATGTTACTTTTCGTAACGGTTGAATTTATATCGTTAAAATTCGTAATTACTGTAGGTTGGCTTCCTATTTCGTTTAATAATTTTAATCTTACTTCTACATTAGAATCTGAATCTACTTCAATTACATCTATAATTGTTTTTAGCATAGCATTTGTAATTGTTTGATTATTTAATATGTCATCTACTGTTTTTATTGTTTTAGTTAGTTCTTTTTCTAGTACATCTTTTTCTTTTATTTCAGATGTAATTAATTTTAATTCTCTTTCTAGTCTTGCTATATCTTCATTTAATGGATTTGTATATTGTTTTAATTCTTGAATATTAATAACTTCGTTTTGGAACATTTCCATATATTTTTGTTTTTTCGTGGTAACCTTTTCAATTTCTTTAAGTAGGCTTTCTTCACTTCTTTCATTACTTTCTCTTAGTTTAGTAATCTTTTCAAATTCTTTTTCAACTGCTTTCATAAAATTCTTTTTGTTTGAAATAATGCTTTTTAAGTATGTTTTAATTGCACTTAGAAGTTCTTCTTCATCTATAACAGTTGTATTAGGGCAATGATTTACCCCCATTGAGTTTCTTCCACTACATACCCATCTTATATATTCTGGTCCATCTTCTTTATATTTTCTTTTTATTCTTCTAAATGAATAACCACAATGTTTGCAATATATAAGTGTACTAAATACATATTCTGTTTTTTCACGTTTATTGGTTAGTTTAAAATCATTTGACCTTTGAGCAAGTATTTCCTGTGCTCTATTAAATAATTCATCTGATATTATTCTCATTTCTGGTCGTTCTACTACTATCCATTCTTCTTCTGGTAAGTCTTTTCTTGTTCCTGTTATAAAATCTGTAACTTCTGATTTTTTATTTGTTACTCGACCTGTATATATTGGATTTTTAAGCATTCTTACAATAGATGTTTGTACCCATTTTGATTTTGTTTTCTTTGTACGTATTCCTCTATCGTTTAAATCCCAAGCAATTTTAGTTGTTCCT
>CALXZR010000068.1 GCA_944393295.1 uncultured Clostridia bacterium | reverse complement strand
TAGAAAAATTTTGAAAATATGCAATAAATTTATTAGCTCTTTTGCTTTTATAAGAATTAAAATAATTTTCTACCTGCTTAGAAATAGAGCTTTTTACGCTTTCAATATGGGCATTTTTATCTAATGAGTTAAGTAGCTGTTTATTTCCATTTATTCGTAAAATATGTTCACCAGAACCTTTTTCACTACAAAAAATACAACCATTTTTACTGCAAGAGCCATCTCTATTAGGACAAGTAAAATGTCCATTAATACATATTTTTAAAGTGCGTTCTCCAAATTTTTCTTTTAAATAACTATTTAAATGTTTATATCTTTCTTTTTCCATAAAATTAGTATATCAGAAATATTTTTAAATATCAAATATAGGAATTGAATTGATATTTTGAATTAGTTATAATTAGAATTAAATAAACAAAATAGGAGATAAAAAATGAGAGAAAAATGGGATATTTACAATATACATAAAAGAAAGACTGAAAAAAGGTGTTTTAGAGATGGCAGAAAATTAAAAGCGGGAGAATATCATTTAGTAGTTACGGCAATTATATTAAATGAAAACAATGAAATATTAATTTCAAAAAGAGCTGAGCATAAGGTACATCCTAGAATGTGGGAGTGTTGTGGAGGTTCTGTAAAATCAGGAGAAACTAGTTTAGAAGGCATGCTAAGAGAAATAAAAGAAGAATTAGGAATTAATTTTAATAAAAGAGAAGCTATGTATTTAGAAACAATAAAAGATGAAAAAAATCACGATTTTAAAGATTTGTGGGTATTTAAAAGAAACATAAAAAAGAATGAAATTACAAAGCCAGATGGAGAAGTTATAGATACTAAATGGGTTAAAATAGAAGAATTTAATAAAATGCTAGAGAATAATGAATTTGTACCAACTATAGATTTTAATGAGGAGTTATATAATAGAGCAATTATTTTAAAACCAAATTCAAATTACGAATATATTGGAAAAGTTGTAAATGTTGAAGTAGACAGGCCTTTAGGAAGTAAGCATCCAAAATATGAAGATTTTATATATCCAATAAATTATGGATTTGTTCCAAATACAGTTAGTGGAGACGGAGAAGAACTAGACTGCTATATTATAGATTTAGACAAAAAAGTACAAAAGGTTTCAGGAAAATGTATAGGAATTATAAATAGACTAAATGATTGTGAAGATAAATTAATAATTACTGTAAAAGATGAAGAATATAGTAATGAAGAAATTTTAAATAAAGTGAATTTTCAAGAACAGTTCTTTATTAGTGAGTTAATTAGATAAAAAACATATAAATTGATAAACTTGTATATTGATTTTTCTATAAAAATTTCATATAATAACTTTGTAAATTAAACATAGTACAAAAGATAATATAAATTGTAATAGTATAAACATATACTGTTATTTTATATAAGTTAAAAATAAAGTTAGGAGGTTAATTATGAACAACTTAATTGAAATTCGTTGGCATGGTAGAGGTGGACAAGGTGCAAAAACAGCTTCTTTACTTTTAGCAGATGCTGCTTTTAATACTGGAAAGTATATTCAAGGTTTTCCAGAATATGGTCCAGAAAGAATGGGTGCACCAATTACAGCATATAACCGTATTAGTAATGAGCCTATTACAGTGCATAGCAATATTTATTATCCAGATTATGTAGTTGTTGTAGATGATACTCTATTAGATGCTGTAGATGTTACTGCAGGTTTAAAATCTAGTGGTGCAATAGTAATTAATTCAACACTTGACAATGAAACTTTAAAAGAAAAATTAAAAAACTATTCTGGTGCAATTTACAAAATAGATGCTAGAAAAATTTCTTTAGAAACTTTAGGAAGATATTTTCCTAATACACCTATGCTTGCAGCAATAGTAAAAGTTTCTAATATTATGTCAGAAGAAGAATTTATGCAAGATATGATTGGATCTTTCAAGCATAAATTTGCCAAAAAACCAGATGTAATTGACGGAAATATGAAAGCTTTAGAAATAGCTTTAAAAGAAGTAGAAAAAATTAATTAGAAAGGATGAATAATATGACTGAAGATAGAATAAATAAAGATACTCCTTACCAAGATTTAACTATTGGTGGAAATATTTATGAAGCTGGTAATGCAAAAGAATTTAAAACTGGTGACTGGCGTTCTATAAAACCAATTTGGAAATCAGATTTATGTAAGCAATGTGGATTATGTTTCCCAGTATGTCCAGATGATGCAATTCCAGTAAATAAAGAATGTAAGAGGGAAGATTTTAATTATGACGCTTGTAAAGGTTGTGGTGTTTGTGCCAAAGTTTGTCCTTTTAAAGCAATAGTAATGGAATAGAAAGGAGTTTATTATGGGAATCAGAGAAAGATTAAGTGGTAATGAAGCTGCAGCAACTGCTATGAAACAAATTAATCCAGATGTTGTAGCTGCATTTCCAATTACTCCATCAACTGAAATACCTCAATATTTTTCAACTTTTGTAAGTAATGGAGTAGTAGATACAGAATTTGTTGCAGTAGAAAGTGAGCATAGTGCAATGAGTGCTTGTATTGGTGCAGAAGCTGCAGGTGCTAGAGCAATGACTGCAACATCAGCAAATGGATTATCTTTAATGTGGGAGATGATATATATTGCATCTAGCTTAAGACTTCCAATTGTTATGTCTTTAGTAAATAGAGCAGTTTCAGGTCCATTAAACATACATTGTGACCATTCTGATGCAATGGGAGTTAGAGATAGTGGATGGATTCAATTATTTTCAGAAACAAATCAAGAAGCTTACGATAATTTAATAATGGCACATAGAATAGCTGAAAATAAAGATGTTTTACTTCCTCTTATGGTTTGCCAAGATGGATTTATAACATCACATTCTATTGAAAATATAGAACTTATTGAAGATGAAAAAGTAAAAGAATTTGTAGGACAATACAAACCAGAACATTATTTATTAAATAAAAAAGAACCAATTGCAATTGGACCTTTAGATTTACAAGCATATTTATTTGAGCACAAAGCTCAACAAGCAAAAGCTATGATAGCTGCAAAAAAGGTTATATTAGAGGTTGCAGAAGAGTTCGAAAAATTAACAGGAAGAAAATACGGATTTTTTGAAGAATATAAATTAGATGATGCTGAAATATCTATAGTTTGTATGAACTCAACAGCAGGAACAGCAAAAGCTACTGTAAATAAGCTAAGAGAGCAAGGAATAAAGGCTGGTCTTTTGAAAGTTAGAGTATTTAGACCATTTCCTGCTAAAGAAATAGCAGAAGCATTAAAGAATTTAAAAGCTATAGCAGTTTTAGATAAAGCTGATTCTTTAAATGCAGCAGGAGGAGCTTTATTTGAAGATATTACTTCTGGAATGTTTGTAAACAATGTTAATGTTCCAACTGTAAACTATGTTTATGGAATTGGTGGTAGAGATACTACAGTAGAGGATTTAGAAAAAGTATATAGAGATTTATTAGAAATAAAAGATAGCGGAAAAATTGAAAATCCTTATAGATATTTAGGTTTAAGGGGGGAAAATTAAATGGCATATAATCATAAAGAAGTTATAGCAAATAGACCTTCAAGATTTACATCTGGTCATAGAATGTGTGCAGGTTGTGGTGCACCACCAGTTGCTAGAATGATTCTTCGTGCTGTAAAGCCAGAAGATCATGTTGTTGTTTCAAATGCTACAGGATGTATGGAAGTTTCTACATTCCTTTATCCATATACATCTTGGACTGATTCTTTCATTCATACAGCTTTTGAAAATGCTGCAGCTACATTGTCTGGAACAGAAGCAGCTTATAAAGCAATGAAAGCTACTGGAAAATTACCAAAAGATGAAGTTACAAAATTTATTGCATTTGGTGGAGATGGTGGAACTTACGATATAGGACTTCAAAGTTTGTCAGGTGCAATGGAAAGAGGACATAATTTATTGTATGTATGCTATGATAATGGTGCATATATGAATACAGGTATACAACGTTCATCAGCAACACCCAAATTTGCTGATACTACAACATCACCAGCTGGTACAAAAATTCCTGGAAAAATGCAATCTCGTAAAGATTTGGCTAAAATTATGGCTGGTCATCATTTACCATATGTAGCTCAGACTTTAGCATATATGAATTTTAAAGATTTATATGAAAAAGCTGAAAAAGCTATCTATACAGAAGGACCAACATTTTTAAATGTACTAGCTCCATGCCCAAGAGGATGGGGATACAATACTGAAGATTTAATGCTTATAAATAAATTAGCAGTTGAAACATGTTATTGGCCTTTATATGAAGTTGTTGATGGTGTTTATCATATAACTTATAAACCTGCTAAAAAACTTCCAGTTGAAGAATTTTTAAGACCACAAAAAAGATTTAAACATATGTTTAAACCAGGAAATGAATGGATGATAGAAGAATTCCAAAAAGAAGTTGATAGTAGATGGCAAGAATTGTTAGATTTGGAAAAAATGACAAACAGCAATAAAGAAGAAAATTAATATATAATTTAATAATTATATTGTAAAAAAGTTTTAAGAAATTTTCTTAAAACTTTTTTGTTTTTCTTACGGAATAATTGGAAGAAAAAAGAAAATATTACAAAAATATTACAAAAAAACTGCTATATTCATTGACTTTTTACGAAAAAAAATATAATATATATAGGTAAAAAAGTGAAATATGATTTTGGGTGATAATAAACAAAGTTTTTTATATTAACCAAGAAGTATTATTTAAATGTAATTTAAGGAGGATAACTAATGGGAGAAGTTATTGTAATAACATCAGGTAAAGGTGGAGTTGGAAAAACAACAACAACAGCAAATTTAGGTTCTGCTTTGGCTTTAGCTGGAAAAAAGGTAGCTTTGGTAGATACTGATATTGGACTTAGAAATTTAGATGTTGTTATGGGGCTTGAAAACAGAATAGTATATGACTTAGTAGATGTAATTGAAGAAAAATGTAAACTAAGACAAGCTTTAATCAAAGATAAAAGGTTTAAAGAACTTTTTTTACTTCCTGCCGCCCAAACAAAAGATAAGACAGCAATTAACGAAGAACAAATGAGAGAATTGGTTAAAAAATTAAAAGAAGAATTTGACTATATATTGATAGATTGTCCTGCTGGAATAGAGCAAGGATTTAAAAATGCAATTGCTGGTGCAGATAGAGCTTTAGTAGTTACTACAGCTGAAATTTCAGCAATTCGTGATGCAGATAGAATAATTGGTTTATTAGAATCTTCTGAAATAAAAAATCCAGAGTTAATTGTAAACCGCTTAAAGCCAAATATGGTAAGACGTGGAGAAATGATGGATGTAGATGACATAGTAGATTTATTATCTATTAGTCTAATTGGTGTAGTGCCAGATGATGAGTACATTATAACTCAAACAAATAAGGGAGAACCTGTTATATCAAATAAAAAGGCTCCTGCTGGAAAAGCATATATTGAAATTTCAAGAAGAATTTTAGGAGAAAATATTGAAGTAACTGTACCTGGAAAGGAGACAGGTTTCTTTGCTAGACTAAAAAGATTATTTGGAAAAGCTTAAATCATAATCAGAGGGGAAGAAGTAAAAATGTTTGAAAATTTTGGAAATTTTTTCAAAAAAATGGTTAAGCCAGAAACTGTTGAAGAAGTAGAATCAAAAGAAGCAGCAAAAGAAAGATTGCAATTAGTATTAATGCAAGATAGAGCAAATGTTTCAGCAGACTTTTTAGAACTTATGAAACAAGAAATTATAGATGTTATAAAAAAATATATAGAAGTAGACGAAAATGCTATTGATGTAAGACTTACAACTCAAGTTAATTCAGATGGAACTAATGGTGCTCCACTTTTATATGCTAATATTCCTATTGTAAATATAAAAAATGAGATGAAGCTTGAAAAAAACAAAATACCTGCAAATGTTGATGAAGAAAAAGCAGAAAATGTACAGGAAATAGACGAGACTTTAAAGGTAGAAGAAAAACAAGAGGAAAAATTATTAGATGAAGAAACTCTAAAAGAGTTAAATGGTGAGATTGAAGAAAAAATCGAAGAAACGGATGCTAAAATAGAAAAAGAAAATGAATTAGAAGAAAAACAAGAAGTAAATGAATTAACAGATGAAAAAGAAACAGAAAATTTTGAAGATAAAAAAGATTTGTTAGATGATATAGATGATATAGATGACTTCGACGAAGAAGATGATGACGATGTTACTTTTGATGATTTACTGAAGGCAGCAGAAGAAGCAGAGCTTGCCGAAAATAATAAAATAAATGAAGAAAATGAAATATCAGATAAAGAAGACTTAGAAAATAAAAATGAAGATAAAAAGAAAAAAAATTTTAAAAAAGAGAATAAAAAATCTAAGAAAAATAAGAAATAATTTTTAAACAAGAGAAAAAATTGAAGGGAAAAATAATGAGAAATAGATTACTAAAAAATACAGAATGGTCTGTATTAATTGTAAGTATTATTCTATTTATAATAGGTGCTGTAGCTTTGTTCTCAGCAACACAAACAACTGAACTAGAAGAATTTAATAAACAAATAAGATGGTTTTGTATAAGTATTCCTTTTCTAATACTTGCAATTACAATTGATTATAACTTAATTGTGAAATTTTCACCTTTGGCATATATAGTATGTATAGGTCTGTTGGTAGGTGTTTTATTTACAGAGCCAATTAATGGTGCATCTAGTTGGTATAAAATAGGTGAAAGTTTTACTTTTCAACCTTCAGAACTTGCAAAGGTTGTAGTAGTTTTGTTTATGGCATTTTTATTAAACAAACTACAAATTAAAGGAAGAAAAGAAATTAATAAAATTTGGAAATTATTTATATATTTTGTATTTATGCTAATACCTGTTCTTTTAATAGTTAAACAACCAGATTATGGAACAGCAATGGCTTTTATAACAGGTCTATTATGTATGCTATTTGTTTCTGGACTTGATAAAAAATACATTATATTTGCTTGTATAGCTATTGCAATAGCTATACCAATTGTTTATAATAATTTACCAGCTCATGCTTTAGCTAGAATTGATAGCTTCTTACATCCAGAAAAAGATATAAGAGGAGCTTCTTACAATATGTATCAATCAAAACTTGCAATAGGAGCAGGTCAGGTGTTTGGAATGGGACTATTACAAGGAAATCAAACACAATTAGGTTTTTTATATCCTAAAACAACGGACTTTATATTTGCTGTAATTGGAGAAGAATTAGGATTTGTTGCAACAGTAACAATTGTTATACTATATATAATACTTATAACTAAAGCTGTATTTATAGCAAAAACAGCAAAAGATAATATAGGATCATATATAGCAATGGGTATAGCTGGTATATTTCTATTTTATATGGTAGAAAACATAGGTATGACAATTGGACTACTACCAATTACAGGTGTGCCATTACCATTTGTAAGTTATGGTGGAAGCTCATTAGTTACAAATTTTATTTGTATCGGTTTATTGTTAAATATTAGTTCTAGAAGACAGAAAGCAATTTTTATGGGGTAAAAAATGTATTTAAAAGAATTAAAAATAGGAAATGTAAATTTAGAAAATAATTTAATACTAGCTCCAATGGCAGGCGTAACAGACCTGCCTTTTCGTATTATTTGTAAAAAATATGGAAATCCAGGTTTAATTTGCAATGAAATGGTAAGTGCGAAAGCAATTTGCTATGAAGATGAAAAAACAAAAGCAATGTTAAAAAAAGAAGAAAAAGAAAGACCTATATCTATGCAAATATTTGGAAATAATCCAGAAATTATGGGGAAGGCTGCTAGCATAGTAAGTGAAGTTTCAGATATTTTAGATATAAATATGGGATGTCCTGCTCCTAAAGTAGTAAAAAATGGAGATGGAAGTAAATTGCTATTAAATTTAGAATTGGTAGGAAAGATTACAGAAGAAGTAGTTAAGAATTCTAAAAAACCAGTTACTGTAAAAATTAGAAAAGGTTGGGATAATGAACATATAGTTGCAGTAGAAGCTGCAAAAATTATTGAAAAAGCGGGAGCTAATGCTATTATAGTACATGGAAGAACAAGAGATGAGTATTATTCTGGAAAAGCAGATTGGAATATTATTAGAAAAGTAAAAGAAAATGTAAATATTCCTGTAATAGGAAATGGAGATATAAAAACAGAAGAAGATGCGAAAAGAATGTTTGAAGAAACCAATGTAGATGGTATTATGATAGGTAGAGCAAGTTTAGGAAATCCTTGGATTTTCAGGAAAATTAGCTATTATTTGCTTACAGGAGAAAAGCAAGGAGACATTACTTTGGAAGAAAGAAAAAAAGTAATAAACGAACATTTTAAACTGTTACTAGAAGAAAAGGGAGAATATGTAGCTACTAGAGAAATAAGAAAGCATATTGCGTGGTATGTAAAGGGCTTGAAAAATGCTAGTGTATTTAGAGATGAGATAAATAGAGTAGATAGTGCAGATAGCTTTTTTAAAATGGTAGATAAATATTTTAATTGTATATAAAGCTAAATACATATTACTGTAAATTCATAAATATAGGAAATATAGAATAAAATGAAAACGAATAGATATTATCTATTCGTTTTTTTATGTTCTTAGGAAAGTATTTTTATGAAATAACAATTTTTCTTAGAATATCTTAATTTTGTTTTTTATACTTTAAAATTATAAAGGAGGAAAAATGAATTTCAATTTTTTAAAAAATAAGTATATACTTATTAGTCTAATTTTCGTAATTTTAATATTTTTGATATTTTTTATTATTTTTAATTATAAAAATAAAATTACTGGTAATACTATAAGTATCAAAGATGAAGAAGATATTATTGCTTATGTAAAAAATATAAAACAATATAAAGCAAATTTGTTAGTTACAGTTTATAGCAATAAAAATGAAAACCAATATGAAATATATCAGGAAGTAAATGATAAAAAGAGTATACAAATAGTAAATAAACCAAAGGAAATAGAAAATCTTACAATAGAAAAAGAAGAAAATAATGTAAAAATAAAAAATACAAATTTGAATTTAGAAAAAATTTATACTAATTATACAGAGTGCTTTTCAAACTTATTGTTTTTAGATTCATTTTCAAATGAGCTGAATAATAATGTAAAAGTTTACAATGAAGCAGATAATTTAATACTCAAAATTGAACATGAAAATAATAATACATACGGAAAGTATAGTGAGTTAACATTTGATAAAAAAGTTAATAAACCAACTAAACTTGAAATAAAAGATAAAAACCAAAAAACGACAATTTGCATATTATATACAGATATAGAAATAAACTAAATAAGCATAGCAATAATTACGTTCTATATGTAATTAATAGGAGTGAAGAAAAATGGTAATAAAAAGAGGAGATATGTTTTATGCAGATTTGAGTCCTGTAGTAGGCTCAGAGCAAGGAGGAATAAGACCAGTTATAATCATACAAAATGATTTAGGAAATAAACATAGTCCTACAGTAATTGCAGCTGCAATTACTTCACAATTAGGAAAAACAAAGCTGCCAACGCATATAGAAATAGGATCACAAGATGTTGGACTAAAAACAAATTCAGTAGTATTGGCAGAACAGGTAAGAACAATAGACAAAAGTAGACTAAAAGAAAAAATAGGTCATATAGATGATGAAAATCTAATGAAGAAAATAAATAATGCATTAGAATTGAGTATAGGATTAGAATAATATATATAATCGTATGTCGAATTTTATCGAATTTTGACATACGATTTATCTTTACAATTTCCATAATATGGAGTATAATAAACATGATTAAATTATTTCAATTTAATTTTTTTCAGAGATTAATTTAAGTCTTAAATTATTTCAAACAAATCCCAAATCAAATTTAAATAAATAAGATGACTAAAAAAACAGTTATCATTTATAGAAAAGGAGTTATATGAGTAAAAGAATAATATTATGTATTATGGCTATTGTAACCATTCTATTTGTTGTGCTTATAAACAAAACATATGCAAGTTCAGACTGTAAAAATATATCGGAAGAAGACATAAAATATGTAAATGCAACACTAACAAAAATTAATAGAGAGGAATACAATGCAAACCAAAGAGGAATGCACTGGACAGATTATTATGAAATGCCAATGTCAAAAAGATATGAAATAGATAAAAAGTCAATGCTTATGGCATCGACAGAAGGAATGAACATAGGAGGAATTCAAAATGGATACATAGGATTAAATGAATACTGGAATTCTACAGGAGTACTTCAAGGATTAGTAAAAAATAAATTAGTAAATGATAATCTTTATGTAATAGATAAATATACTAATAAAGATACTTTTTTTCCGAAGACTAATACAAATCCACAAATATATAGTGAAGTTTTAAGTAATTGGAAATTTCCTTTTATTAAAGAAAAGAATGGATATTATAGCTTTAATAGTGATAAATATCATATATATAAAGACTACAATACAAAAACAATTAAAATGCATGAAGGCGAGAGATTTGGATTTTATCCATTTAATAATTGCAAAGATAATACAGAAGAAATGATGAAAAGAAATTTAGGGTTTACAGTAAGACTAGATATTCCATTTATAATGACAAAAGATGGAAAAGTTAAAAATGCAGAAAATAATCAATATGAAGATATGGTATTTGAATTTTCAGGAGATGATGATGTATGGGTTTTTGTAGATGATAGATTAGTATTAGATCTAGGAGGAGCTCATGCAAGATTAAAAGGAAATATAAATTTTGCAAAAAATGAAGTATATTATGAAAGTGTATATAATGAAAGTACTGGCCAAGATGAGAAAGACGTGTATAAAAAGGCATTTGAAGATGGAATATTATCACAAGGAAAGCATACATTAAAAATATTTTATATGGAAAGAGCGGCAGGAGAGTCAAATCTTTTTGTAAGTTTTAACTTACAAAGTGGAGGAGTAAAGGCTAATTATATAGATAAAGATACAGGTGAATTGTTAGACTCAGTAAGTCAAAGTGGTCCAGTAGGAGAAAATGTAAAAACAGAAGCAAAAAATATAACAAATTATACTCTTGTAGAGAAACCTAAAAAAGAAGAATTTATATTAACAGATGAGATGCAAGAGGTAAATTATTATTATTCAAAAAATTCTAAAGTAAATGTAAAATATGTAGATGAAGTTACAAATAAAGAAATCGCAAAGGAAGAGACAATAAGTGGAAAATATGGGGATAAGTATGTGACTAATCAAAAGGAAATAGATAACTATGAATTTACTAAAGTACAAGGAAATAAAGAAGGAACAATGAAAGGAGAAAATATTACAGTTATATATTATTATAAGCATAAATCGAAAATAACTGTAAATTACATAGATAAAGATACAAATGAGATGATAGATACTAAAGAAGATACTGTATATGAAAGAGATACATATACTTCAGAAGAAAGAAAATATGAAGATTATATTCTAATAGAAAAACCTCAAAATGAAACTGTAAAAATAAAAAGAGAAGATATAACATTAAATTATTATTATCGTAAATTAAAATTTAATTTACAAATAGAAATGAATCTTGAAAAAGCATTAATTAATGGTAACTACTATGGATTAAATGGCAAAATAGGAAAGATAGAAACAGAAATTAGAGATGCTAATAAAAATTCAAGCCTTCAAATTTATTATAAAATTAAAGTAACAAACAATGAGGAAAGAATTGGAAGCGGATATATAACATTTACAATACCTAAAGGATACCATATGATAAGCCCAGATTGGGAAGTAAATGGTAATGAAGCTAAATATAAAGTGGAGGACTTAAACATAGGTGAAAGTAGAGAATATGAAGTAATATTAGAAAAAAATGAAGGTATAGACATAGCTGGAAATATAGAAGCACATGTAAAAATAGATTCTGAAAAAATACCAGAAACTACATTAGAAGACAATGAAGACATGAATAAGTTAATTGTAATGCCAAGAACAGGAAAGATAGTAATAAGTTTGCTACCAATAATAGGAGCTTTACTAATAGTAGCGATAATAATTTATATAAAGATAAAAAAGAATAACCAAAAATAGAATATATAATAAAAAATAGTAATATTAATTAAAAAGAGAGTATAGAAAAAGTTGTGTAAATAAATCCTTCCGTGATAAAATAAAAAATATCAAGGAGGGATTTTTCTATGGGTAAAAAAGTAGAAAAAGAAAAAAATGAATTAGTAGAAGAATTTTTTAGGAGAAATGATCCAAAAAACATCAAATCAATGGGAGATATGTATGCAGCGTGGAAAGAATTCTTTGCTCCAGCATTTCAGCAATTACTAGATGCAGAAATGGAAGCAAAATTAGGTTATGGTAAAAACGAAAGAACAGATAGTGAAAACTATAGAAATGGATATTATCCAGAAAGAACAGTGGCTACAGAAATGGGAGATATTCCGGTAAAAGTACCAAGAGATAGAAAAGGAGAAATTGATTCAGATATAGTACCTAAATATGCTAGAACAGTAAATGGATTTGATGAAAAAGTAATCTCTATGTATGCTTTAGGATTATCAGATAAAGATATACAAGAACAGATTAAAGATATATTTGGTTGTAATCTTTCAGCAGATATAATAAGTGATATAACAGATAAAGTAATACCAGAAATACAGGAATGGCAGAAGAGAAAATTAGAGAGTGTATATCCAATCATATTCATAGATGCAACTCATTTCCATGTAAGAGATAATGGACAGATAGTAAAGAAAGCAGCATATGTAGTATTGGGAATAGATAAAGATGGAATGAAGAAAGTATTAACCATAACAATAGGAGAAAACGAAAGTGCAAAATATTGGATGACAGTATTAAATGAACTAAAGAATCGAGGGGTACAAGATATACTAGTACTATGTGCTGATGGTTTGACAGGTTTAAAAGAAGCAATATCTGCCATATATCCTAAAACAGAATACCAAAGATGCATTGTGCATCAAATAAGAAATTCTTTAAAGTATGTGCCATATACAGATAAGAAAGAATTAGCAAATGATTTAAAAACAGTATATCAAGCAACTACAGAAGAAATAGCATATAATAACTTGCTAGAATTAGATGAGAAATGGAGAAATAAATATCCAGGAGCAATACAGAGTTGGATAGATAATTGGGATGTACTATCAGTATTTTTTAAATTTTCAACTGAAATAAGAAAGATAATGTATACGACAAATGCAATAGAAAGTTTAAATAGTACATACAAAAGAATTAACAGAAATAGGAATGTATTTCCTACCGACATGTCACTTTTAAAAGTTCTTTATCTTTCCACAATAAAAGCAGAAAAGAAATGGTCACTTAGGAGTAAAAATTGGGACTTATGTTTATCTCAATTTAGAATCATGTACGAAGGTAGAATCTAAGATAAAAGCCTAAAAAAATAATAGGCTTAAGAAGAAAATTTCTTAAGCTCTATTAAATTTACACAACATTTTCTAAAAGATTGATTTTTTAGAAAACTATTATTAAAATAAAAGTAAATATCTAAATATTAAGTTATCAATCGGAAGGAAATCCGATTTACACAACTTTTACGATAGTCTCGAATATAAAATAAAAAGTATATATTTTTAAAATATATACTTTTTATTTTTGTATTAAAACTTAAATAATAGCAAAATAATTTTTAAGCTTGGGCTTGCTTTCTGTTAATAACATCTTGTTTAGTAAATAAATCATAGCAATGTCTACAAAGAGATAGATATTCACGATCTCCAATAACTATATCTGTATCTTTTCCACCTTTAAAGTAAGTGAAAACAGCATTTTCACATTTACAATTATCACATACTGCAGAAAGCATATGCACATTATCAGAAATGCATAATAGATCAGCCATCTTACCAAAAGGCTTTTTTTCAGCAGTAAGATTAAGACCAGCAATAAAAAATTTCTTACCACATTCAGCCATTTGTTCAATAACTTTTACATTACCTTTTAAGAACTGAAATTCATCAATACAATAAACATCAGCATCATATTTTTCTAATTCAGATATTTTGCTTATAGCTATAGCAGGGATATCTATACCATTTCTAGATGCAACAATATTTTTTGCTGTTCTAGTATCAATTGAAGGTTTAAACATTTTCACTTTTTTTCCTGCGATTAATTGTCTTTTATACTCATTTAAAATTTGTTGAGTTTTACCACATTTCATTGGTCCTGAATATACATTTATGTCACCCATCATTAATTACCCCTTATAAAAATATTTGCGTATGTATAATAATACAATCTTGAAAACTAATCAAGTAAAATAATCTAAATTTTTAAAATGT
>CALXZR010000067.1 GCA_944393295.1 uncultured Clostridia bacterium | reverse complement strand
TATACTCTATTCCAAATTCTCTTAAATACTTATCTGCTTCTGGAACATATCCACATTCTGGAAGCCATATTCCTCTAGGTTTTCTTCCAAAGAATTTTTCATAAGTTTGCACACCAACAGCAATTTGAGCACGCACTGTTTTTTCATTTACATATAGTATAGGGAAAAAACCATGTGTCGCTCCACAAGTAATAATTTCAAGCACTCCTAAATCTTGAAAATGTTTAAATCCTGTAATTATATTACATCTATATATGTCACGGAAAACATGTAAATCATTAGAATATCTCTCTAAATAATATTTAGATAAATTATTTAATCTATCATCATATACTGTTCTTTTTACTTCCTTCTCACAAAGTTCAATATGTTTTTTTAGATATTTTATATATCTTTCCTGTAATAATGCATTATCTAACATATTTAAAAGCGGAGGTGTCATAGTCATTGTAATTCTAAAATTTACTTTTTCCTCAACTAGCTTTTGAAAGTTTAATAATAGTGGTATATAAGTTTCTGAAATAGCTTCAAATAGCCATTCCTCCTCCAAATAATCTTCACTTTCTGGATGATGTATATATGGCAAATGAGCATGTAAAATAAAACTTACATAACCCTTTGTTTGTTTTTTCATTTAATTCTCCTTTTATTAGCTTTATTCAAATATTCCTAAAAGACACAAAAGGCGATTGCAATACACTCGCATCGCCCTTTTCTTCATTTTATTTAAATGATGATGAGCTCATTGAAGATGGATTTAATAGGTCTAATAAGCTTTCTTCTTCCATTTCCTTTTTATATATTTCTTTATATACTTCATAAATATTGTATATTTTGCCCATTTTCTTAGCAAATTCTAAATTGCTAATATCTACTACTTTTTCTTGATAATCTTTTACATTTCTATAAATTACATAAGGCTTTAAATTTTCAAATAAAATATGATCGTTTGGAACTTCTAATGTATTTGAAGTTGTAATTGGTAAATAATCATTTTGTAAAACAATATTTTCTTGTTTTACTTGTTTTTTATTTATTGTAACTAATTTAGCTTGATCTCTAAATTTTCTACCTAATTGAATTGTATATTTAGATTTTGAATCGTTTATATCTAAATACCAACTATTTGCAAAATCATTTATAGGTACTTCGAAAGTATAATTTTTATCTTCATTATGAATTAGTAAAACTGGGTAAGTATCATTAAAGAAATTTTCTCCAAAAGCTTTTATATATCTTTCTCTATCACTATCTGCAACATCCCAATAAACAAATAATCTTTTTGGAGTCTGTGCTAAAATTTTTACTACAGTTTCATTATATCTATAAGGTAGATCGTAATACTCCAAATTATAGGTATTTTGTTTTTCTTTTTCTATTTCTTTATTTTCTTTTTTAGCAAGCTCTTTTGCTTCTTTTTCTTTTTGTTCTAATTTTTCTTTTTTTGCTTCTTCTTGAAGCTCTACTATTTTCTTTAGGAAACTTTTTATCTTAGAAATAATTGCAGATTCTTTTGGTTTAATTTCTTCAGCTTCTACTGTTTTTTTCTTTTCTTCTAATTCTTTTGCATCTGGTTTTTTAGCTACTTGTGCTGTAGTCTTCTTAGTAGTTGATTTACTATTTGATTTAGCTACAGTCTTTTTTGTATCTTCTTTAGGTTTTGCTACTGATACTTTTGAAGTACTTACTTTAGATGTAGAAGTTTTTGTATTACTTGCTTTAGTTTCTGCTACTTTATCTGTTTTTGGTTTAGTTTCAGTTTTACTAGTAGCTTTTGTTCCCTTGCTTGTAGTACTTTTAGCTGTAGTTTTAGTTGCACTTTTGGTAGTGCTTGTTTTTGCTGGCTTATTATCTTTTTCTACAACCTTTTTGGTTTTACTTGTAGCTGTTTTTTCTGGTGCTTTTGTAGTTTTAGAAGTTGTTTTTGATGTTGTATTTTTCTTGCCAGTTGTATTTGTTTTTTTAGAATTAGAAGCTTTTACTGTTGCTTTTTCTTTTTCATTATCCTTTAAATTTTCTATTCTGCTATTTTTCTCAGGCATTTTGTTTCCTCCTTAGTATATTTTAATCATTTTATTCATCTAATTATAACACTATTATAGTATATCAAAAATAAAATAATTACAAGTATAATTTTAAATTTTTTTGTGTTTTTTTGTCAAGTTTAGTTTTTTTATTTTTTTGTCGAAAATATTGTCATTTAAGCATTTTTGAAACCTTATTGTTACTCTTTTGAAATAGAAATGTAATAAAAAATCTTTTTATAAAATTTTTTTCATTTTTTTGTCAAAAAATGGTTTACTTTTTTGAAATTATTATATACAATAAACATCAATAGAAATAATATAATTTTTACAAAAGAATTTTGAAAGGAGTAAAAAGCAAATGAAGATTTTAATGCTATCATGGGAATATCCACCAAGAGTCGTAGGAGGAATTGCTAGAGTAGTTCACGACCTATCTCATAGACTAATTAAGGATGGTCATGATGTAACAGTTGTTACCTATAGAGATGGAAATGTTCCATACGAAGAAGATGATAATGGGGTTAAAGTTTATAGAGTTGATAATTTTATGATTCAACCAAACAATTTTATAGATTGGATTATGCAACTCAACTTTAATATGGTAGCAAAAACAGGTGAAATTATTGCAAAAGAAGGAAACTTCGATGTAATTCATGCTCACGACTGGTTAGTTGCCTATGCTGCAAAAACTTTAAAATATGCTTACAATACTCCTATCGTTTCTACAATTCATGCAACAGAAGCTGGAAGAAACAGTGGAATTCGCGGAGAACAACAAAAATACATTAACGATACTGAATGGATGCTAACTTATGAATCTTCAGAAGTTATTGTAAACAGTAATTACATGAAAAACGAGCTTCAAAGATTATTTGGACTTCCTTTCGAAAAAATAAATGTTGTTCCTAATGGTGTAGATTTAAGTATCTTTGATAATGTTGAAAAAGATTACGATTTCAGAAGACAATATGCTATGGATAATGAAAAAATTATTCTTTTCGTTGGAAGATTAGTTTATGAAAAAGGTGTTCAACATTTAATTGGTGCAATGCCAAAAATTTTAAATAATTATCATGATGCAAAATTGATAATTGCAGGAAAAGGTCCTATGCTTGATGAACTTCGCAATGAAGTAAACTCTCTAGGATTAGGAAACAAAGTATACTTCACAGGATATTTAAATTCAAAACAAGTTAAAAAAATGTATCGTGTAGCTGATATTGCAGTATTTCCTAGTACTTATGAACCATTTGGTATTGTAGCTTTGGAAGCAATGCTTTCTGAAAATCCTGTTGTTGTTTCTGATATTGGTGGTTTGAATGAAATTGTAGAACATGGAGTCAATGGAATGAAAAGCTATGCTGGAAATTCAAATTCTATAGCAGATTCAATTTTAACTTTATTATTTGATCATAAATTATGTGATACTATAGTAAAAAATGCTAAGCAAAAAGTAAAAGCTCAATACAATTGGCCAAAGATTGCACAAGATACACATTTTACATATCAAAAAGCAATTTGCGAAACTATGGCAGAACGTCAAGCAAAACAAATTGCACAAGAGCAAACAGAAAAATTATCTCAAAAGAAAACAAATACAGAAATTACAAATTTATTATCTTTCAAAAAACGTCAAGCTTTTGCATAAACTTTAAAATAAAAATAATTCAAAAAGAGATTTTATTTAAAAATAAAATCTCTTTTTATATTTTCATAAAATATATTAAATATACAATTAATAAATGTATTGGATAAAATAA
>CALXZR010000066.1 GCA_944393295.1 uncultured Clostridia bacterium | reverse complement strand
TTCTTTTTAATACAACATATTGAGATATGACTTCAACAATATCATTTGCAGATCGAATTTCTTCTTTTAATTCATTACTATATTGAACCATTACTTCATACCTTTCAAATATATTATTCGACAGATTATTTTTAAATCCTTCCTTTTTTTATAGAAAAGTGTACATAATTTATTTACTTTTTATAAGTTGACAAAATATTTTATTCTCCTCTTTTTTAGATACTATTATTTTGCAACAAAAAGATGATATACTTTTGTATACCATCTTTCGTTTTTATGTATTATTATAATTAGGCTTGTATAAATTTCTTCATCACTTTAGGATTTGAAATATCATCTTGTACTGTAGTTTCTGAAACTACATTGTGCATTTCGTAAGAAGTATTAATTTTTTGCTCTACTAACTGTTCAACTTCGTCTTTATCTTTATCTTCTGCTAAAACTAGTTCACTTACAAGAATTTGTTTTGCATTTAATAGCATTTTTTTCTCAGTTGTAGATAAGCCTTTATCTTTTTGTTTAAAAGTTAGATTTCTAACAATATCTGCTACTTCGTAGATATCGCCAGATTTCATTTTTTCTACATTTTCTCTGTATCTTTTGTTCCACTTCATAGACATTTCTGTACATTCCTGTTCTAACACATTGATTACTTTTCCGGCTGTTTCTTTGTCTATAATATTTCTCACTCCAATTTCTTCTGCTTTTGCAGTAGGCACCATAACTTTTACTTCACCTGGCATTTTTATAATATAATATGATTGTTTTTCATCTCCAATAGCTTTTTCTTCTATTGATTGAATAACACCAGCTCCATGCATTGGGTATACTATCTTATCTCCTACTTTAAACATTTTGGTCACTCCTTCCAAGTAATTCTCTTAATTACTACATTTCTATTATACTACAAAATCTACCAAAAGTCAAAGTTTTTTACCAAAATTTACATAAGAAAATTCAATAATTTTTTATCTCAAAAAAGCTTTTACACACAAAAAAAACTATCTAAAGTATCGAGCTTTAAATAGTTTTTTATCTATTTATTTTGTTGTTGAGCCAAAACCACCTTTTCTAACACCATCAGCATTATCATTGTCTACTATTAAATATTTCATAAATATTGCTTGTCCTATTGCTTCACCTTTTTTTATCTCAACATCATGGTCAAAGAAATTATAAAAAGCAAACATAAAATGTCCATCATTATCTTCATTTTCATAATAATCACTGTCTATAATTCCAACACTATTTGCCATTACCAATCCTCTTTTACCTGGATTTGAACTTCTATTGCATAGCATATAAAATTCGTCTGGCTCACAATATGCTTTTAAACCCGTTTTTACTAATGTTGGTTTTTGTCCCGGTTTAAATGCTGGAATTATTGTATCTTCAGCAGCTTCTATATCATATCCTGCTGAATTTTTTGTTTTTCTAACTGGTAAATTAATTCCTTTATTTTCCCAACCTTTTGCTATTTCAAAGCCTCTCTTTTTTTCCATTTTCTACTGCCTATACGATTTTACTAATCTAATCGTACACTCCTTTCTTTTTTTACTCATTATATAATCTAATATATAAAAATTCAAGTGATTTTTTTATATAATTTCTACAAAATAGCCAAAGAGCAGCAACTTGCTTTCAGCAAATTACTGCCCTTTAAGTTCAATTATTTAATAACAGACTTTAGCTTCGTCTATCGTAGTATTTTGCATAAGTTTCCCGGATTTTTTCAATAACTTGCCAGTATTCCTCTTCGCTAAATACCGTGTAACTGTTGCTTAGTGATGTTTCGCTTCTAGAGATAGAAATATTGCTGTCATACCCATTAATTCTGTAATCGAATGTACCAATCAAGTCTCCATATTTGAGATATACTGTTGCGAGCATATTTTGGTGATCTATATCAGCCTTTATAAACATTTCCTCAATAGGTATTAGCTCCCATTCTAAGCTTGTTCCATCATAATTTTCCTGATTTATATTAAAAGCCTCTTCATTTTTAGGGACAAGAACATTTGCGCCATTTTCTTGAAATATTATAGGAGCAATGTTAGAAAAGTACATTTCATCATCTCTAAACTCGACTGTACCTATATTACTATCTAAATTAAATTCAGAAGGAAGCTTTTCTAAATGCAAACTATTACCTAAAATATACGGCATATAAACCTCGTTATCAGCTGTATATAACACAGTATAATTCTCACAAATTCTTTGGTAATCCACTTCTGAATTTAAAATAATCTTATCCCCTACTTGTTGGTTATCAGAATACAAAAAAACAGTTTTCTTATCATTCCCTATACATAAATTGTATCCATAGGTTAGATAAATAATATCACTTATTTTTTCAGAATCTGAAAATTTCACAGCAATATTTTCGGTAATCACATCCGTAGAATATATTCCAACTTTTGATATCTCATATCTCACAAATCTCTCATATTCGTCTTCTCCATAAATAACAATATGGTTTTCATTTTTATATATGGAACAATTACTAAGTCCTTCATCTCCATAATAATATAGATAAGTGTCTCCGTATGGTTCCATATAAAATTCATAGCTTCCAAACTTGTATACTATATATTCCATATAGTTATTTATTAAATATGACATATCATCTTCCATCCAAGCCGGTAGCTCCGAGCTCCAAGCAATATCTCTGCCTGTTGGTTCTTCTTCTATGTCAGATAAGTATAAATCAATATTCTTTTCAGCATATTTTTCACCATATACAGTAGTTTTCTCTACACGCCTGGTTACAAACATCTTATATAAATTGCTTAATATTAAAATAATAGCAATTAAGGCTAATATGCTTACAGATAACATAAAGATATTTTTTATCAAAAGCGTTATTTTACGCATTCTGCGTTTTCTTCTTAAAGCCTTCCGCCTTTGACTGTTTCTTGAACTGCTTTGCTCTTGATGTTCATTCTTTGTAATATCTGGAACATCTATTTCAAACTTATTTCCTTTTCCCCCTTCGTTGTTTTCTAAGTCACTTGGTCTAATTTCATTCATACTCTCTTCCTCTTTTTTCTCTTGCTAGCCTTCAGTTACTTTTGTCCTTTGCTTAGCATTAGACAAATACAATATTCAGTTTTTAAAATACTACCCTCCTTCTTCTAGGAATTATCCTATTTGTATATTAATTTATCTTTTGATAAATTGAATTATATTATACTACTTTCTATGGCTTTTTTCAAGCCAAAAAAAGAGCATCTAAAGATGCTCTACAAAAACTTTATTAATCTTGAGAATATGGAATAACTGCAATATGTCTTCCTCTTTTTACAGCTGTTGTGATAAATCTTTGATGTTTAGCACAAGCACCTGTTGCTCTTCTTGGTAATATTTTACCTTTTTCATTAATAAATTTCTTTAATTGATCTGCATTTTTATAATCTAATTCAAAGTTCTTATCATTACATAGTGCACAAACTTTTTTTCTTGCTTTTCTAAACTTTGGATTGAAATCATCATCTTGATTATTTCTGTTATTTCTCTTTGCTTGTTTTTTATCTGCCATTTTCTTTTCCTCCAATCTTTCAAACTTATATTCTCCTAGAATGGTAAATCATCATCAGAAGCATTAACTTGGAATTCTGCACTTTGTGATAAATTTTCACCAAATGTGTTTTCAAATCCAGCGCTTCCTGTTTCACCATCTCTTCTACTATCTGCAAAATATGCTTCTTCAGCAACAACTTCTGTTACATAATGTTTTTGTCCTTGGTCATCATCCCAAGTTCTAGTTTGTAGTCTTCCAATAATTCCAACTTGTTGACCTTTTTTGAAATATTTGCTACAAAATTCTCCTGTTTTGCTCCAAGCAACAATATTTATGAAGTCAGCTTGTCTTTCTTCTCCTTGTCTTGCAAATCTTCTGTTTACAGCTAAGCTAAAAGATGCTACTAAAGTATTGTTTGTTTGAGTATATCTTACTTCAGGATCTCTTGTTAAACGACCCATTAAAATTACTTTATTCATTTACTCTTTTCCTTTCATTTCACAGATTATTCTTCATCTTTTCTTATAGTGATAAATTTCATTACTTCATCTGTAATTCTGTAAATTCTTTCTAGTTCTGAAATTAGTCCAGGATTAGCTTCAAAATTAATTGCTACATAATTTCCTTCTGTATTTTTCTTAATTTCATAAGCTAATTTCTTTTTTCCTAATTCATCAACTTTCTCTACTTTTCCATCACTATTAATTAAGTCTGAAAATTTTTGGATTAATGTTTTAACTCCTGCATCTTCAACACTTGGATTAATAATGAATACTGTTTCGTATTTATTCATTATCTTTCACCTCCTTTTGGCTATATAACCCATAAACATGAGTAAGGATTTCAAGGTTTCCCTTAAAATGCTCATTTATTTTACCATAATTTATTCAATATTTCAAGTGTTTCCAAATATTTTTTAAACTTATTTTAAAAACAAAAATCGTAGCCTATTGCTACGATCTAAAAATTATTGATAATTTGCTAAATTTATTTCTTTATATTCTGATAAATCTATAGTGTATATCTTACTTTCTCCCTCTTCCATTTGAATACCATTTGAATAATAAATAGTATGTGATTGCTCATTTATATAAAATTTATCATCATCTTTTGAATTATTTAAAGTAATCCCATCAAGTTTCTTTAAGGACTCACTATCTAATTCATAATATGTATTTCCATCATTTGGATTTCTTGAAGCTAACCATTCTAAGTCTGCTGAATATTCAACTTTTTTAGAGGTATCTATTGGTAAAAATCCATTTTTTAAATAATATAAATCTATTTTTTCTTGTAGATTTATTATATCTGCATACATATTATTTAGCTGTTTTATTTGAACACTTGACAAAGACGTAAAAGTTATCGTTGACAAAATCAATAAAAATAATAATACTGTAATAGTTAAAGCTGCGATTGTAATTCCTTTTTTATCTTTAAATTTAATCATAATATTTTCCTCTCAATATTCATACTTATAGTTTACTATTAATCTTTTCTTTTTGCAATATCATTTTTATATTTTATCTTTCTACACTTTATCTAAAATATCGTACATTTTTATTATAGTTTTAGCCTTTCTATCTTCATTTATTTTCAAATACCATAAATATATTATAATAATTAAAATTCCTATATTTTGAATTTTTAAAATTAAAAAACTATACATTAAAGTTATTGATATTAAAGTACATTTTCCTATTAAATTCATTTTTTCATAAGCTTGTTTACTTCCACACTTTCTTTTTAAAATTTCTTTTAATATTTTCCCACCATCTAATGGTAATACTGGTAGTAAATTAAATATTCCTAGAGCAAGATTCATATATATACTATATACTATTAAATTACTATTTAAATTACTCAAAATCAGAATAGTAGCAATTATAAAATTAGAACATGGACCTGCTAAATATGTAACAATTTTTTTCGAAGACTTAGCTTCACTGAAAGAATAAAAATTTAAAGCCAGGCCAAAAGGTCTTATTTCCATACTTTGCGGTTTAAATCCACAAAACATTCCTATAAAAGTATGTGACAATTCATGAATTGTTATGAAAATCAAAAATAAGCAATACATCTCTAATTGCTTCAAAATTAAATAAAAAATGACTAAAAAAACTATTTTTAAATCTATCTGTATTCTCATAAAACATCCCTATTTTAAAATTCAAATATTTCTTGTGGATTTACATATCTATTTTGATATCTTATTTCAAAATGCAAATGTGGTCCTGTACTATTTCCAGTGCTTCCAACTTTTGCAATTGTTTCACCTTTATTTACTTTTTGCCCCTCCTTAACTAAAATTTCAGAGCAATGTGCATATAAGGTTATTAAATCTCCATCTTGCACTTTAACATGTTTTCCATAATCCCCTTCTTCCGAAACTAAAATTACCGTTCCACTCATTGCAGATAAAATTTCTGTTCCCTGATTTGCCGCTATATCTGTTCCTGTATGGTAACCACTAATCTTTTGATTACTTGACTCTCTTATTCCAAAAGTTGATGTAATTGTGCCAGAAATTGGCTTTGTAAGATCATAATTTTCTTTAATTTTACTGCTATCAGTTTCTACTGCTGAAAGAACTTCTTCTTTTGTCTCTGCAACATTTTCTACTGCTCCGCCTAGAGCTAAAGTATTTTGATTATTTTCTATTTGTTCTACAATAGCTTGTTCTGTATTTTCTGTTTCATTTTTTACTTCATTTTCAAATACTGTTGCATCCTCTGGAATAGACACAATAGAATTATAGAAATTTTGCAAACATGCTCTTATATCAAATCCATATGAGTTTATTTTTTCTAAAAAGCTCTCACTAAAAATTTCATTTTTATTTTGCATACAAAAAACAATAACAGTAATATTAAATAATATTAAAATTTCAAGTAAAATTTTACTTCCTATATAGTTTTTTTTCCTTTTTTCATTAATAGATATTTTTTCATCAGGATACTTTCTTCTATAAGCAATTTCTTCTGCTCTTTTTAATCTTTCATTTTCTGTTAAAGCTCTTTCCATTTTGAAATTTCCTTTCTATATAGTTTTATATATTTCAAATATATTCAGAGCCTTGTTTTTTTATGTCCATTTTTAAAAAGAAATTATTATACTTAAAATTGAAAATATAATAAGACCGATATTCCAACCTTTTAAAATTTTACATTTTTTCTCTAACTTTTTTTCTAAACTTGTTTTTTGATTTTTATTTTGTAATTCTATCATATAAGAAGCTACCACTGCTTCTGCCTCTTTTAGTATTGTTTCAGCTTTTGGGTTTTCTATTTTATTTTCCTCTATTTTAATATTAGGTTTTAAAACCACAAAAGCCTCTTCTACAACGTTTGAGGCTAAATTGTTCAAAACAATCATATTTTTCATTTTATTAATTTGCATATCAAACCCTCTTTTTATAAATATTTGTTGTATATTTTTTCCAATTTTTATATATTTATTCACATATTATCTAGTATTTGGCATAACATAGATTAGGTGATAAAATGAATTCAAAAGGATTAGATTTCAAGCATAAAGAAGTTATTAATATTAAAACTGGAGAAAAACTTGGATATGTTTTAGATGTTAATGCAGATTTGGAAACAGGAAAAATAACTTCAATTATTGTTCCTGGTAATACTAAATTTTTTAATTTGTTTTCTAGTGGAAATGAAATTACAATTCCTTGGTCTTCTATAAAATGCATAGGTTCGGAAATAATTTTAGTTGAAATTTGAAAAACTCGATATTTATATCGAGTTTTACTTATATAATCTTCTAATATGATCTATTGCACTTTTTTCTATTCTAGATACTTGTGCTTGGGAAATACCAATTTCATCAGCGACTTCCATTTGAGTTCTTCCCATAAAAAATCTTTTATTTATAATCATTCTTTCTTTTTCTGTTAGTTTTTTCATTGCCTCTGCTATTGTAATATTTTCAGTCCATTGTTCGTCAGTATTTTTTTTATCTTTTACCTGATCCATTATATAAATACTATCAGAACCGTCATTGTATACTGGTTCTTGTAAAGATATTGGATCTTGTATAGCATCTAAACTCATAACTACATCTTCTTTTTCTACCTGTAATTCTTTTGCAATTTCTTCTACAGTAGGTTCTTTTCCTTTTTCTTTTAAAAGTTTTTCTTTAGCTTGTAAAATTCTATAAGCTAGATCTCTAACAGATCTACTTACACGAACCATATTATTATCTCTTAAATATCTTCTAATTTCTCCTATAATCATTGGAACAGCGTATGTGCTAAGTTGAATATCTAAGGAAATATCAAAATTATCAATAGCTTTGATTAAACCTACACAGCCTATTTGAAACAAATCATCTGCATTTTCTCCTCTTCCGCCAAACCTTTGAATTACGCTCAGTACAAGTCTTAAGTTTCCATTTATTAGTTCCTCTCTTGCTCCTTTATCTCCTTCTTTCATTTTCAAAAATAATTCTTTATTTTCCTTGTTTGTTAATACTTTTAGTTTGGAGGTATTTGTATTTGCAATTTCTACTCTACTTATCAAAAAATAAGACCTCCTTCTAGAAATAATTTACTATAATTATTTCCAGAAACAGGTCAATTTATACGCTATATTGTTCTGTATAATTTATCTTTATTTGACAATATTTTCAATTAATTCATTTAATTTATTTCTACTCTCATCATTTAAAGTAGTTCTTATTGTTACTATTGGTTCGTATATTGTAATATCCTTCATTTTTTCTATATATTCTTTCATACAATTTGCTGCATTTGGTGCCCAAGTACCATTTTCTATAATTGCTATTTTTCTATTTTGATAATTTTTTCCAAGTAATTGGTACAATAAAGATTGCATTGGTGGAAAAGCATTCATATTATAAGTTGACGCAGCTAAAACAAGTGTACTATATTTAAAAGCATCTGCGATTGTATAAGATAAGCTTTCTCTTGCTAAATCATAAATTGCAACTTTTTTACCTCTATCTAGTAACTGTTTTGCAAATTCCTCTGCTATTTTTTTTGTATTTCCATGTATTGATGCATATGCTACAACAATTCCTTCCTCTTCTGATTCATATTTGCTCCAAGTATCATATAGTTTTATATATTTTTCTAAATTATTTCTTAAAATTGGTCCATGTAGTGAGCATATCATTTTTATATCTAAAGAAGCTGCCTTTTTTAATAACATTTGAACTTGCACACCATATTTACCTACTATATTAAAATAATATCTTCCTGCATCTTCGTACCAATCTTCTTCATTTTCTAAAATACCAAATGTACCAAAAGCATCTGCAGAAAACAGAATTTTTTCTTTCATCTCATATTCTACCATTACCTCTGGCCAATGTACCATTGGTGCCATTATAAATTTAAAGGTATGTTCTCCTATGTTTAATGTTTCTCCTTCTGATACAACAACTTTATTGTTTTCGATATCTGATTTAATAAATTGTGGTAGAAAAGCAAAAGTTTTTGCATTTCCTATTATTTTAATCTCTGGATATTTAGAAATTAAAGCATCAATACTTCCACTGTGATCTGGCTCTAAATGAGATACTACTAAATATTCTAGTTTTTCTCCTTGTAAAACTTGTTCTATATTTTGTAACCATTCATCTGTTTTTCTATTATCTACAGTATCAATAATTATGTTTTTTTCATCTTTTATAATATAAGAATTATATGTGATTCCTTTTGGAAGTGGATATTGACTTTCAAATAAATCAAGTGTATTGTCTTCCACACCTACATAATAAACATTTTTTACAAATTCTTCTACCTTCATATTTTCTTAGCTAATTTATTTAGCTCTTCTCCTTTCTAATATTTAATTTATAAATTCTTGTTTTAATCTTAAGTATCCCAATTCTTCCCATATATTGTAAGCTAAATTTAATCTAAATAATAATGTTGGTTTTGCTCCTGCTCTATTTTTATCTACAACACAAGCATAATAACGCACATCTGGGTTTTTAGATGGCTCTATATCTTTGTACTCTTCTGCAAGTTCCTCTTCTGAATATTCATATTTATCATAAGTATGTGGATTTATTTGTTTTATTAAACACAAAGTATCTAATACCTCTTTAATAGTTTTACTTGCTGACATATCATTTATAGTTAAATTTACTGGTAAAGTACTGCTCTCTAAAAGTTGCAATGAAGAACCTATAAATACATGATATTTCTGTGCAATATTTGAAAGTATTGTTGCTGTCTTTTTTAATTCTTCTCCATTACCTATATTATCAGTATCTGTTTTTAGTGTATCATAAAAAATATATTCTATATCATATTTGTAAAAATAATTTAATATAATTTTTCTTAAATCTTCATTAGAATGTTCTGTGATATGAATAAAATGTATAGATTCATCTATTTGTTGCTTTAACCATTCTGTAACTTGAATAGTTTGCTTAAATTCAGTCGAAACCTTTGATATTCTTTTTGCAAATTCACTATTACTTTCATTTTCTCTTTTTAAAATAAATCCATTTTCGTCTAATTCTACATCTTTAGCATTTTTATCTGGTCTAAATTTTAATTCTAATAATTCACCCTCTGTTTTACACAATTTTTGTTTGTGTAATTTTTGTATATATGGGTTGTTTACTATAGTGGTAATTAAGCATAATCTCATTTTTTCTTCAGACATTTCATTTGAAATTATTAAAACTTTTTTTCTTTCTACTAAGGCTAAATAAGCTGCTATATCTACTGTAAATCTACTTTTACCTGAGTTAGATGGCATAGCATATGCCATTGTTTCTCCTTTTCTTAAGCCTTTAAATACACTTGACAAAATTGGAAAAGGTAGAGGCACACCGTTTACTAAATTATTTTCACCACTTATTAAAAATTCTGTTGCACCTTCATTTAAAATTGCCTGACTTAAACGATTTGTTACACCTATTTGTTCAATTGCACTTTCTACCTCTTCTATTGTCATTTCACTATATCTTTCATATTTTGCAATTTCAACAATTTTATTTTGAATATTTAAAGTTGGTGCACTTTTATAATATTTTTTCAATATAAACAATTTTTTTAGTTTTGTATATGTTTCTTCTAAATTGTAATTTCTGTCTTTTACAGCATTTTTTAATTGCATTTTAAAATCATAAGTTCCTGTATTTTCTCTAGGAAACTTAAATTTTTCTTTTGCTACTGCTGGTGCATAAGCTTCTCCGTCTTGAAATAATATAATCTTGTATATATTTGCAAGTTCTTCGTCAGAAAATAAACATTCATCAAAAACAAAATAATACATAGAAATAGCTTTTGGATTATTTAGTAATAAACCTATATAAATACATTCTAGTTTTAAATCTGTTATTTCTTCTGGAAATTCTCCTGTATCAACTAAAGTTGTAGTATTCTCATCAGTATCATCTTCATATTCTTCATCATCTTCTGCTTCTTGTTCTTCTGCATCTTCTTCTGGTTCTTCTTCTGTATTTTCATCTTCCTCTTCTAATTCTTCATCATAATCATCATATTCACTTTCATCTTCAAGTTCATTTTCTTCCTCTATTTCTGTTGTATTAGAAAATTGTCCATCAATTTGACCATACTTTTGATATACTTCTGTTTCAGTAAGACCTTCTTCTTCCATAAGTTGCTCTAATTTTTTACTTTTTTTAATAATTTTTCTTTCCTTTTTTTGATTGTAATTAATATTCTCATCTGTGACAAAATCATCTTCTGTTGGTATATATTCTTCTATCTCTTCATTATTTTGGTTTATTTTATTATTTTTATTAAGTTCTTCCAAAACTTATTTCCTCCTATGTACATTTTTATTTATCATATTAATTTTAAGCTTTTTTGTCAATACCTATACATAAATTGCAAAAAAATACTACTACATATTGTAGTAGTATTTTAATCTATTCTATCCTGTCCTACTGATTATCTCCTTTTTCATTTTTTTCATTATTTTCTTTTCTAATCTTGAAATATAGCTTTGAGAAATTCCAAGCATATCTGCAACCTCTTTTTGTGTTTTTTCTTTTTCTTGCCCATCTATTCCAAATCTCAATTTCATAATATTCATTTCTCTTGGATTTAATTTACTAATTGCAATTTTTAATAATTTTTTATCTACTTCATCTTCAATTCCCTTTGAAGTAACATCTCCTTCTGTTCCTAATATATCAGATAGTAAAAGTTCGTTTCCATCTCCATCCTTATTTAGAGGTTCATCAATAGATATTTCTGTTTTAATTTTTGTTGTTCTTCTTAGTTGCATTAAAATTTCATTTTCTATACATCTTGAAGCATAAGTTGCAAGTTTAATATTTTTATCAACATTAAAAGTATTAATTGCTTTCATAAGTCCAATTGTACCTATAGAAATTAAATCTTCTAAATCCAAACCTGTATTTTCAAATTTCTTTGCTATATACACAACTAATCTTAAATTTCTCTCAACTAAAATTTGTTTAGCTTCTTCATCATTATTATTAAGCTTTTCTAAAAGCTTTTCCTCCTCCATAATATTTAATGGTGGTGGCAAAGTCTGACTTCCATTAATATAAAATATTGGTAATTTTTGAACTTCATCTCTTTTTGAATATTTTTTAAATATTTTAAGAACTACACTTTTAAGCATTTTTAATAAGTTTTTCACTATGAATTCCCTCCTTCAAAATATTCAATCCTATTAGGCTTGTATATAAATTTGTTTTTGTAAGCTTACCGGGATATATCCCTACAATTACATTCCTCCTTATTTTTTCAGTTTCATCATATATTTTAATATATTCTGGTTTAAACCCTATTATGAGTCCATTTTCATTTCCAAGTGACGAAAATGGAATTAGTTTAAATTTATAATTATGAATTTTATTGTCTTCTAACCATTTTCCCTTTAATATATCCTCTATGTGCTCTAATATTTCATCTTCTACTAAACCTTTTAAGCTATTTTTCTCGACAATTATTACATCATTTTGCGTTATAGGATCTTTTAATAAATTTCCTGTATCTATCATAGTTTTTAATTTTACTTTTCTTTCATTATAAAAAATTTCCATATCACATAGCATTGATTTTATTTTTCTTCTATCTCTAATAATATTAGAAACAATAGCTATTATAGAAAAGCCGACAATTCCTCCAAGCATTGCTATTTTTATTGGATAAGTACCTACTAGATGTCCGTTCTTAAATATTATATCCTCTGGTTTTAAGAAAAATAGTAGCATAAAAGCTGCTCCACCAAAAGTAAAGGATACTAAATAAAATATAACTAATTGTTTTGCCATTGTTTTTAAATCTTTTATTCCAAAAGTAATTATAATCATAAGTATTGAAACTGCAATTTTAAAAATTAAATTTTGAACTATAGAAAAAGTTTTTATATAATTTAAAATTGCATAAATGCCTCCCAAAGTGCTTGCTAAGATATTTCTAAAATATTTAATTTCATATTTTCCTATAAGTGCTGTTGCAATCAAAATAATATAGTTCATAGCTAAATTCTCTAAAATTACTACATCTATATAAACCGTCATATAAATTAAGCTCCTCTTTTGTTACTATAAATATTTTACTTCTTTTAAATTTAAAATTGTGTCAATTTATAGAACACAAAAAAAGAAATAATCTACAAAATAGATTATTTCTTCTCTATATATTTTATTTTTTTACTTTATATGATTATTTATTTCCTAATCCTTTGTTTTTTCTTAAAAATGCTGGAATATCTAAATCATTTGGATTGCTCTCTGTTGATTGAGATGTAGAAGATGTTGTATTTACAGCATTTCTTTTTCTCCAAGTATCTGCCACAATATTTTCATATCCTGAAAGACCTGGTCTTTTCTCATCTTCTTTTTCAAAACCTGTAGCAATAACAGTAATTTGAATTTCATCTCCCATAGAATCATCTGTAACTGTACCAAAAATAATATTTGCTTCTGGATCAGCACTTCTTTGAACAAGTTCTGCTGCTGTATTAGCTTCATGTAATCCAATATCACTTCCACCAGTTATATTAATAATAACTCCTCTTGCACCTTCGATAGAAGTTTCTAATAAAGGACTTTGTATAGCTTGTTTTGCTGCATCTTCAGCTCTATTTTCTCCACTAGCTCTACCTATACCCATATGAGCCATTCCTTGATTTAGCATAATAGTTTTTACATCTGCAAAATCTAGATTGATTAAACCAGGTACAGCAATTAAGTCAGATATACCTTGTACACCTTGTCTTAAAATATCATCTGCCATTCTAAAAGCTTCTACGATAGATGTTTTTCTATCAATTACTTGTAGCAATTTATCATTTGGAATTACAACTAGAGTATCTACTTTTCCTTTTAAATTTGCAATTCCCCTTTCAGCTTGTGCTAATCTTTTCTTTCCTTCAAAAGTAAATGGTTTTGTTACAACTCCTATTGTTAAAATTCCAAGTTCTTTTGCTGTTGCTGCAACAAGTGGAGCTGCACCAGTTCCTGTTCCACCACCCATACCAGCAGTTACGAAAACCATATCAGCACCTTTTAATATTTCTGCTATTTCAGCTTTGCTTTCTTCAGCAGCTTGTGCACCAATATCTGGGTTAGCACCAGCTCCTAAACCTCTTGTTAATTTTTCTCCAATTTGAATTTTAGAGTTAGCTTTAGACATATTTAGAGCTTGTCTATCTGTATTTACTGCAATAAATTCAACGCTTTTTATTCCAGCTTCAACCATTCTATTTACAGCATTGTTTCCAGCTCCTCCAACTCCTATTACTTTTATTGTAGCAGTTCCATCCATCATAAAGTTTAAATCCTCATTATCCATAATCATAAGGTGTATCCTCCTTTATTATCTATCTATATTTTAAAATTAAAAACGATTTATTTTAAGAATAAAAGAAATCTTTTATCTTTTCTATTGCTGTTTTCAATATATTTTTTTCTGTTTTTACATCTATACTACTTGAAACAGTTTTTGCATAAGGTCTTGCTGCTATATATCTAACTAAAGCATAACTTGCTCTATATGTAGATTTTATTGTACTAACTAGTCTTCCTGTTGATATTTTTACCGGTATATTCAATATAATTTTACCTGCCATATCACTTTTATTTATATTAACAATTCCTTCACCTGTAAGCACTACATTGTTAATATTTGGCTTTATAGCATGTGTTATTATATCTTTATTTACCAAAGTGAAAATTTCTTCTATTCTAGCTTCTATTATTTCTACCAACTCTGAACTTTTTATTGTTTTATTTTTTCCATCTATATCTCTACAAGTATTTAATACAATATTGTTGTCATTATCAATAAAAGATTTTAAAGCTAGTCCATATTGTCTTTTTAATTTATCAGCTTCTTCTTTAGAGATATTAAGCACATATGCTATGTCGCTTGTAATGTTATCTCCACCCAAGTTTATAGTATTTGTATAAATAAATGATGTTCCATTAAATACACCAATATCTGTATTTCCTGCCCCTATATCTAATAGCATTACATTATCATTTAACTCATTAGTATCTAATACCAAATTTCTTTCTGCTAGAGATGTTGGCACAACTCCATCTATTTCTATTCCAGCTTTTTTAAATATTGATGTTAATTGCTTTATATATTCTTTTTCTGCTAATATAATTTGTGCTGTTAAAGTAAAATGTGCACTAAACTTTCCAACAGGATCTTCTACCGCTTTTCCATCTTCTAGTATAAATTTGTCTGGTACTATATCGATTAGCACTTTATCTTCTGGAATTTCTATATCTCTAACTTGAATAATTGCTGAAGCAACATCTTTTACAGAAATGCCAGCAAGCTTATCTTTTGCATCTTTTACGATACTGTTTTGTACAATTGTTACATGTTTACCTGGTATTGTTGTATAAGCTGAATTTATTTTTAAATTTGAAATTTCTTCTGCTTCTTGAATTGTTTTTGAAATAGCAAGACTTATTTCATCTTCGTCTGTAAATTTGCCTTTTTGTATACCAGTGCATTTGCAATTTGTGCTACAAATAATTTCAATTTGATTAAAATTATTTACTTCGCCAACAACTGTGCTTACCTTAGAGGTTCCAATATCGATACCAACAATTATATCTCCTATTGCCAAAGCTTATCTCCTCCATTTATTTTTCCGTTAATTTTTTAATCTTCTACGTATGCGTTTAGAATATTACATTTTTCATCAAAAGTCAAGTGCAAATGAGATATTTTTGTAATATTTGTAATGAATTTGTAACTTCATTTTTTATTTAAAACACATTGATAACTATACACCATTTTTTTGTGAAATTCAAGTCAAATTTTGTCTTTTTTTGTTTTTTTAATAATAAAAAAATAAAGTTAAAATTCCCTTAAAATTTTAGAAAATCTTAACTTATTTTTATCTACTTGCTTTCCGGTTCTTTTTTAACTTTTTTATTTTCTGATAAGCTCTCTATCTTCATTGACCATTTTTCTACGTAATATCTTCTAATTATTGCTAAATTAGTAAACATTCTACCAACAAAAACTATAATTGCTGCTAAATAAATATCTACATTTAATCTATTACCTAAATAAGTTAAAAGAATTGACAAAATTGCATTTCCGAAAAAACCTGTTAGAAATATTTTTAAATCAAAATTTCTTTTTATAACTGATGCAATTCCACCAAAAACTGTATCTAGTGCTGCAATTATTGCTATTGCTAAATAACTTGAATATGTATATGGTATAACAGGTGAATTTAGTCCTATTATTGCACCTATTATACAGCCTATTATTATAGATATATATACCATTTTATTATTTGTATGGAAATCCATACTCTCCTTTCTCAATTTTTTATTTGCTAACATTTGCATTTTGTAAAGTCATTTTTCCAGAAAATTTAGGAATAGTTATATTATCTTCTATTGAATAATTAATGGTTATTTCTTTTGCCTTTATTTCATCTACATAACCACCTTTTATTGAAATTGCACTTTCTAAATATTTTTTATCGCCTATAGCTTTTAGCTCATAAGGTGCAACAATTCTTTTTCCATTTACAATAATAAATCTTGTATCAACATTTACAATTTCAGTTGTAGATACTACTCTTTCTTCATTTATAGATATCGCTTCTGCTCCTGCTAATCTAAGCTCATTAACTAAAGATAATATATCACTACTCTCTACTTGTTTATATTCAGTATCATCTAATTTTACAGAAATTCCCTCTCCTTCTAAATCTGTATATCCTAAATATTTTTCTGTTTCTATTAGTTCTTGCTCTAATAGTTGTGAGCTTTTTTCATTATTTTCTATATCATTTCTATAGTTAGAAATCTTTTCTTCCGTATCTTGCAATTTTGTTGATATTTCATCATATTTTGATTTCCAACTTGCAAGTTCTGTTCTAAGTTCAGCTTCTCTCATTGTTTCTATTGCTGTAATATCTGTTTCTCTTACGGTTTTAAATTGTATAAATAAAACCATTGTTAAAATTAAAGCAATAGTACCGATTGAGATAATCATTGTATTTCTTCCTTTTCTATTTTGCAAATTATTTCACCTCTATTCTGCCACTTTAGCATATTCAAATTTATACAAACCTGTATATTTAGGTACATCTATAGAATTAACTTTTTCTATTTTTACATCTACACCATCTGTTTTCATTTTATCATAATAGCTCTCTGGCATTGTAATTTGTCCATATAGTTTTTCTGGACTTCCTATTGCATTTATTATAAATGGTGAGCCCTGTCTTTCTCCATTTATCATTACAGTATTTCCAACACAAGTGATTGCTGTTGTATTTACTATCCTTTGTCCATTAATAGATATTGCCTCTGCACCTGCGTTTTTTAAAGCATTTACTAAAGCAACTAAATCTCCATCATGAACAATATATTGCGAAGCAAGACCTTTTGAAGAAGAATAATCTCCATCAGCTGCTGTAATTACTACTCCACTTCCTGTTAGATCTGTATATCCTAGTAAACTATTATTTTGTTCTAGTTGTTCACTTATTTGTGTAGAACTCTCATCTGAACTAGCTACTTGGTTTCTAAGTGTTTCTAGTTCTGCCTCTTTATATTCCAATTTTGACTCCGCATTGTCGTAGTTTTCTTTCCATTTAAGAACACTATCTCTCAATTCATTTTCTGCTTGTGTTCTTGCTACACTCGCAATACTATTATCTACGGTTTTAAATTGCACACAAATTCCTAATGTTAAAAGTAAACATATTGTGCCTAAAGCAATTGAAATTTGTTTTTTATTCAAATTATATTCCTCCTTTTTTATGTACTTGGTCTAAAATATACTCTACCAGTATTTAAATCCATATTTATATATGCTGTTCCAGCATTTCCTTTTTCTTGTTCTATAATAGTTTTTAAAAGCAACATTCTTGTATTTAAATTAGAACAATCTCCTAAGTATGCACTTTTATTCTCGGAAGCTAATTCTACAATATAGTTTTTACTATCCGAAATATCTATCTTAGTTATTAGATTTCCTATATTATTAACATTGGCTGTTTCAACAATCTTTATTACTGTATCTAATTTTTTTAAATCCTCTACATCTAATCTGTCTCCAGCTTTTATATTGCTTAAATCTGTTTTAAAACCTGTTATAATTGGTAAATCTAATTTTTCAGTTGAAATTTCTAGCATATAGCCTTGATTATTTATATAAACATAACTATCTGCAAACTGCAACATATATTTTCTACTTCTTTCCTTTACACTTATTTCTAAAGTATTTGGAAGTTTTCTAGAAATTTCTACACTTTCTATATAAGTATTTTCTTTTATAGCTTCTATAGCAGAACTTTTGCTAATTTTAAAAATATTTTCACCTATACTTATTTTAGATAAATTTATAATTTCTTCTGCACTTATAATGCTATTATTTACTACATTAATATTCTGTATATTAAATATTTCAGAGGATAAAATTAACATTATAGCAACTATAAGTACTACTAATATAAAAAATATTTTTAATTTTCGTAATCTGCTTGTCTTCTCATAGCCTTCAAAGCTTCGTATATTATTTTTCTTTTCTTTTTTCTTTTGCTTAGTATTACTTTTAGGTTTAGGGGCAGTAATTGCCCCTTTTTTTGTTTTTTCCCTTGGTTTTCTTTTTTTCTTAGAAGTAGCATTTGATTTTTTTTGAATTCCTATAATTATTTCATCATCTTCAATTCCGTTTCTCAAATTTATACCTCTTTTCTTACTATATTCGCTCCTAAGCTGTTTAATTTCAAGTCTATATTATCATACCCTCTTAAAATATACTCTATTTTTTCTACCTTTGTAGTGCCCTTAGAAACCAATCCTGCAAGTAGTAAAGCTACTCCACCTCTTAAATCTGTACTATGCACTTCTGCGCCATGTAGTTTTTTTACACCTTTTATTATAATAGTTGTTCCTTCTTGGTCAACTTTAGCTCCCATTCTTTTTAGCTCTTGAACAAATTTAAATCTATTTTCAAATATAGTTTCTGTAACTATAGAAGTTCCTTTTGCTATAGTTAGCATACTTGAAAAAATTGGTTGTAAATCTGTAGGAAAACCTGGATATGGTAAAGTTTTTATATCTGTCGCTGTTAACCTAGTTGGTGCTTTTATTGTAATTTTCCTTGTATCTATATCTAATTTGCATCCTGTTTCTATAAGCTTAGAAATTAATGGACTAATATGTTCTGGTATTACATTTTCAATTGTAACCTCACCTGCTGTCATTGCTGCTGCAATTAAAATTGTACCTGCTTCTATTCTATCTGGCATAATTCTATATGATACTTCTTTTAAGTTTTCTACTCCTATAATTTTTATTAAATTTGTTCCAGCACCATATACTTTAGCTCCCATTTTATTTAAAAACTGTGCTAAATCAACTATTTCTGGCTCCATAGCAGCATTTTCAATTTTAACTTCATGCTTTCCTAAAACAGAAGCTAAAATAATATTTTCTGTTGCTCCAACGCTAGGAAAATCTAAGTGAATTTCATTGCTTTTTATTTTATCACAACTACACTCTATAAAGCTAGTAGTTTCATCAATTTTTATACCTATTTTTTGAAAAGATTTTAAATGTAAATCAATAGGTCTGCTACCAATATCACATCCTCCTGGATATGAAAATTTAGCTTCTCCAAACCTCGCTATCATTGCACCTGCTAAAATAACAGATGAACGAAGTTTTCTCATTAAATGATCTGGTATTTGTTTTTCTTTTAAGTTTTTAGAATTTATTATTACCTTGTCTTTTTCTCTTTTTATTTTACATCCTAAAAATTCTAAAATTTTAAGTGTGGTTCTTACATCCTCTATGTCTGGTAAATTATATAATTTAGTTGTTTTTCCATTTATAATACTTGCTGCTAATATTGGTAAACTAGCATTTTTTGAACCAGAAATCTTAGTTGTTCCTTTTAAGGCTTTTCCTCCTTTAACTATGTAATAATACATTTTTTTCACCCTCTCCATAATATTTTATGTTACATATTATGAAGATTTTACATAAAGTGTGAAAAATCAATTATTTACTAAAAGCTTTACTAAATTTTATTTATAACGTAATTATTCATATGCGCTCTTATTTTTTCGAATATCTCTTTATCATTTGGAACTAAATCTATTATTCTATCTATAACATTATCAACATATTTTTTCTGTTTAATAATTTCAAAACTCTTTGAATAATTTATATCAAATAAAAATGTCAATGTATTCAAATACCAATCTAAAAAATAATTTTGATATTTTCTATCTAGTTGCTTATTTTCAAATAGAGCATCTAAAAACTCTTTTGTAATATTAGCACTTAGTTCATATCCATTATTTTTTCCAATAAGTACTGTATCTTCATCATTTAAAACAAAAATTTCTAACACATCTAGCTTATCAGCATCTCTTATTATTTTGCAAAATCTTATTTCTTTTTCAGTTAAGTCTTCTTCAATTTTAAATTTATTATGATTCTTTACTGCTAATTTGATTATCCTATCATACTCTCTTGTATCAGGCAAAAAATCTTGTATTTTATTATCTTCAAATAAAACCTTTACACCCATTTGAGCATGATCAATTCCTGTTTTTATGTCATTATATCCATGTGCAATTCTTTGTTGTTCAAACCTCCCAATATCGTGCAAGAGTCCTATTAAAGTTGCTAAATCAATTTCATCGTCAGTCAATTTAAGTGAACTTGCAATTATTTTAGAATTATCTCTTACTCTAAGTGTGTGCTCTACTTTTCTTTTTATCATTAAATTATCTATACCTTCTACATAATAGTTACTTACATAATCTAAAAAGGTTTTTTCTGCATTTTCTAAATTAATCATATAAAGTTCTCCTTAATATTTTACTACTAATTTATCTATTTTACTTCTAATATATTTTTCTAATTTTTCCATAAAAGTGGCTGAATCTATTTCTTTTTTAGCAACCATATCTAAACCTTTTTCCCAGCTTGCTGTCAAATTTGGATTAAGCATATCTGGTATAGATTTTAATGTTATGTCATATATCATTTCTCCTTTTTTAGTTGGAGTTATAATTTGTGTTTTATTATTAATATCTATATATTTTATTCTTTCTAGCTTCTTTATTATCTCTGCTCTAGTTGCACTAGTTCCTATTCCAGCTCCTTTTATTTGTTCTCTTAAAGCCTCATCTTCTATTAATTTTCCTGCATTTTCCATTGCCAAAATCATAGAACCTGAATTATATCTTGATGGTGGATTTGTTTCAGCTTCTTTAATTTCATAGTTTAAAGCTTCTAGCTCTTGACCTTTTTTTAAACTTGCAAGTATACTTAAATTATCTGTAGATTCACCTTCTTTAGCTTTGTTTTTTAAAACCTCTAAATAGCCTTGTTTCATACATACTTTTCCACTACTTGTAAACAATTCTTTCTCAACTTCAACTGTTACAGAAACTTTGCTATATTCAGCCGGTGGATAAAAAATAGCAATAAATCTTTTTACTATTAGTCTATATACATTCTTCTTTAAATTATCTAGTTTTTCATAATTTTCAAACCCTTGCCCTGTTGGTATAATAGCATAATGGTCTGTAATTTTACTATCATTAACATATTTTGTTTTAATTAGATTTGTGCTATACTTTTCTTTAATCATTTTATCTATATAGCCATGAATTTCTTCATCTTTAAAATTTTTGTATATACCGTTTAAATTATTTCCAATTACTTTTGCTATAGCAGTAGACAATACCCTAGCATCAGTTCTCGGATAAGTAACTAGCTTTTTTTCGTATAAATCTTGAATTATTTCTAGAGTTTCATCTGGTTTTATTTTAAAGTTTTTTGTACATTCATTTTGAATCTCAGCTAAGTTAAACAATAATGGTGCATTTTCTTTTTGTTTTGACTTTTTTACTTCTAAAACATTGCCTTTTTTTCCAGCAAAATATGATATAAAAGCTTTAGCATCATCTTCTTTTTTAAAACCAGAATCATTGTATAATTTAGGTGAATTATAAACTTTTGAATTTTCGTTTACTTTCCATTCAGCCTTAAAAGAAGATTCTTTTTCTCCAAATTCTCCAATAATCTTATAATATTTAGTTTTTACAAAATTTCGAATTTCTCTTTCTCTTGAAACTACCATTCCAAGAACACATGTCATAACTCTTCCCACAGAAATTGAGATTTTTTCTTCATCTAAGTCTTTTGCAATTCTTCTTCCATAAATTATTGATAATAGCCTTGAAAAATTAATACCTATTAAATAATCCTCTTTAGCTCTTAAATATGCTGAATCAGATAAGCTATCGTATTCTTCCCAATTTTTAGCTTCTTTTATTCCTTTTAGTATTTCTTCTTCTGTTTGAGAATCTATCCAAACCCTTTTCCTTATCTTATTTTCTGGAATACCTATCATATTATCTACTAAACGATAAATATATTCTCCTTCACGTCCAGAGTCAGTCGCAATGTATATTTCTGTAATATCTTCTCTTGTAAGCAACTCTTTTATAACATTAAATTGCTTTTCTACAGCTGGTATTACTTCATATTTATATTCCTTTGGTAAAAAAGGTAAAGTATTTAAACTCCATCTTTTTAAACTTTCATCGTATTTTTCAGGATAAGACATTGTTACTAGATGTCCAACACACCATGTAATAATCCAATCATTTCCTTCTATATAGCCATTTTTTCTAGTAGTATTTAATTTTAATGCTTTTGCAAATTCCATTGCTACTGATGGTTTTTCTGTAATTAGTGCCTTCATTTTTCTCACCTTTTCATTTAATCTATATTATTATATCTCACTTGGAACATTTTTTCAATGCAATTCACATAGCTTTCAAAAAGAAAATGTAAATCAAATATTTATACGCAAAAAGTCCAAACTATTAAACTTTTACGCTTAATAATTTGGACTTACTTTACATTTTTATAATATATTTACTATTTTACATCTTTCATGCTTTCATATTTGAAATATGAAACAGCAGCTACAACTAAAACTACAAATATAGCTCTCATTGCTACATCTTCAGCGCCTGTATATGGCATTTCTTCATCAGCTGTATTAGTTGGTACTTGGTTTGTATTAGTTCCCTGATTGTTTACAGTTGGATTTACAACATTTGTGTTTGTATTTCTATTTGTGTTTGTATTAACATTAATAGTCAATGGATTTTGTGCACTATTTGTGTTTGTATTAGTATTTGCTCCTGCAGTTCCAACAGTAATTGTTGTAGAAATATCAGCAGCTGAAATGTCACCCTCACTATTTGAAGCTACAATATTTGAGAAACTTATTGCACCAGATTTTCCAGTAACACCGCTTTTTGTTTTAAAAGTAATTTGGAAAACTTCTTCTTCTTCCTTTACAAAAGAACTTTTTACTAAAGTTAATTTTCCATTTTCACTATTGTAACTTGGTTGCCAGCTATTTAATTGATCTATGCTAGTACTACTTACTGTTTCAAATACTGCTGTATCATATTTTAGATATCCAGCAAGTGAATTAATACCATTTGCACCAGCATCAATATTTGATACTTTAACAGTTATTGTAAATTCTGTTGATTCTGGAACTGTTGTACTACTTGGTGTCATAGTAGCAGTAAAGCTTAATGCACTAACACTATTAATTAAACTACAGATAACTAATACCATTATTAATGTAATTACTAAACTTTTCTTTTTCATTAGATAATCTCCTTTTCTATTATAGAATAACATTTTATATTCAAAAAATCAAGCTTTATTTTTTGCTTTTTGTTTACATTTATATAACATACATTACAAAGCAGAATAAATTACCATTAATTGAGATATATCTGTTATTGTAATTTTACCATCACTATTTAAATCTCCTGCTTTTTCTTCATTACCAGTAAGTATAAAACCTTTTAATTCATTAAAATGTGCTACTAATTTTGAAAGGTCAACTAAACTGATATTTCCATCTTTATTTATATCTCCTCGTACAATAATTGTATAAATACTATCATTATTAAATCTTACTCTCATACCTGTTTTTACAATTGCTTTTGTATCTACAATCACCTTATTTTCTTCATCTAGAAAATCTATTTGAGTAGCATTTGTAGTTATTTTCTTTTTAAAATCCTCAATGCTTGTATTAAAAGTTACTTTTGATATATATCCGTCTTCTATTTTATAGAAATCAGAAATAATTTTTAGTTCTGGTTGTTCAGGCTCTTCTGTAGGAGTTTCTGGTTCATCTGTACCAGGATCTTCTGGTTTTTCTTCATCCTCATTTGAACCTGTATTACCATTTTCTGAGTCTTGAGAATCGCTTACTGTAGTAAAAGCTTTTAAACAAGTATCTGCTTTATTCATATCTATTCCTTGTATACTTACATCTCTAAGTTCAAACCAATAGCTTCCATCTAGTGAAATATAACTACTTCCAGCCTTTGAATCAACATATTCAAATACTGTATCTATAAGATTTACTTCTATTGGAAAATAGAAACCTGTATTTTCATAAGATTTTTGTTTTACTACTATTGCAAATTGACTACCTACTATTTTTGTTGGCTCTACATCAACTCTTGTATATCCTGGTGATAATAGTTCTGTTTCTCCAATCTTAATTAAGTTTTCTGGTAATAAATCTTTTCCATTTGGATTTACAAATATTTCATATTCTGCATATTGTGTATTTGTAATACCAACACTATTTAATATTTCTTCTTCTGCTATTGTTCTATCATATACACTAGCTATATATCCATCATCTTGACTTGCAGCGCCAATTGGATATAAACCTCCATAAAAATCATTTTGATAAATATTTTCATAATCTACTTTTTCTGCTGATGTCACACCATACAAACTTGTTTCTATTAATACATCTTCATAAGATATATAATAATATCCATTATCTAAAACATTACTACCATATGAATTTAAAACAATGTATGCACCGTCATTTTTTGGCATATTATTTTTATTAAAGTTAGTTTTACTATAATTATCATCCCAACCTACAATTGTTATTGCATGATCTCTTGTCATTCCTGCTTTATTACAATAATAAGCAGTAGCTAAAGCAATATTACTTGGATTATTATAATATTCAGTATAATTTGCAGCAGTAACAGCTGCAATTGCACCAAAATTAACAATATGATCTTTTATAATATTACGAGCTGCTTCAAGCTGTTCCTCTGTATATATTGCTCCAGTGCTATCTGAACAAATTGCATTTCCATTACTATCATAGGTTTTATTAATTGCTGGTAAAGTACTATATCCAGTAGTTACTGTATCTACTTCTTTTTCTATTTCAGATAGATTTATTTTATCTTCATTATTTTCAAAAGGCATATCTTCTTCTAAAACAGCTCCTTCACCATTTACAAGATAATTAAATGAAACATTTGGAATTCCACCATCTCCTACTTCTCTTCCATAACCTTTTTCATTTATACCATCTGCAAAAGTTCTTGAAGTATCATAGTCCATATGTCTAGCAGAAAATCTCACTACCTCTTCTAATTTTTGACTTAAAGATAAATTAGTTTCTAAGCTTGAAATAGCAGAAAAAGCCCAGCATTGATTTGTTATCCCCTGATTTTTTATATCAATTTTAATATCTTCTGTTAAATTATAACTATCATCACTATATGATGCTGACATATTTTGTAAAGAGAAATTTAATTTTCTATTATTTAGTTCGTTTAAAATACTTGGCATATTATCTTTAGTAAATTCTTGTACTAATTCATCAGGCATTTCAGCTACATATGTACTCGGTATCGGAGTATTTAATTTTTCTTCCTGAGAAAGCTCTAACCATTTTTGATATTCTGTAGAATATTTAACATCTATATCATCTATAGTTGTTGCAAAAGAGCTATTCGAACACAAAATAAATGCAATACCTAAACCAACTATTTTTAACTTACTTGGTATATTCTTTATTAAATTCATTACTATTCTCTCTTTCTCTAAATATATTTTACTTTATTATAGCACTTTTTCTTTTCTAATCAAGTCTAAAGCCTTACAAATAGTGAGTTTGCAGTTTCTAACTCTTTACGGATCTATACTTTATTATATTTTTTTACCCCTTATATTAAATTTTTATTACATTTTAAATATAAGCTTTTTAAGTATTTTTTAGTACTTGTTACATAAATGTAACATTTTTTTAATGTACTTGATATGTTCATTTACTCCATTTGTTGTATAATATAAGTATACGAAAGATTGAGGGAGTTCTTATGAGTATTAATTCTACTTTAAAAAGAGAAGGTATAGAAGTAATTGGACCTTTAAATACACTAGAAATCAATAAAATAGCATCTACTATTTCAGAAAAACTATGTGCTACATTTCCAGAACATAACTTAGATCAAAGTAAACTTTTTGTTTCTATTGCTCGTTTAAATATGTATGTAGCTAAATTTCCTAGTAATGATGCTGTTGCTAAATATTTCTATAAGAATAATTCTATATATTTTAGCAATAAGATGGATTTAAACGATTTAAATACTCTAGCAATTCATGAATGTATACATTTTATTCAAGAATTAAAAAATAAAAATGGTAAATTATTACGCTTAGGTCTTTATAACTTAGAAGGAAATAAAAATACTGGAATGGCTTTAAACGAAGCTGCTGTTCAATTGATGGCATCTATTGCTTCTGAAAGTAGTTTAGACACAGTAAAATATTATGGTATGGATTTTTCAACAGAAAGTACAGATTTCTATCCTTTGCAAACTGCCCTTATGCGTGAACTTGCTTATTTTACAGGAACTTATCCTTTATTTCATAGTACACTTTTTAGTAATGATGTTTTTAAAAATACTTTTATAGCTAAATCAAGTGAAAAAGCTTACAATGAAATAGAAAAAAATTTTGATTTGCTAGTTTATTACGAATCAGAACTTGCCAATTTATCCTATAAATTAACAACTTGCTCAGAAACAAAATCAGGTAACAATAGACTAAAAAATTTAACTCAAAAATCAGATAATTTAAAAAAATTAATATTTAATACAACTCTAGAAACACAAAATATAATTCTTGAAAGTTGTTTTACTAAAGAATTTAATCAAATAAATAATATAGATTCTTTAAAAGCCTTTCAAACTCATATCTATAATTTTAAAAATTTGCTTATAAATGCTGAGAACTATAATTTCTATAACGATTTTTATTGTGATATGATGAATCGCTTAGAAGAAAAAAGAGAACTTATTAAAAAATATGGTATATTAAATATATCAGAAGATGCCCAAAAAGATTTAGCCCTAGTACAAAACAATTTTTATAGCTTATCTTTTTTTAAAAAAATTTTTTATAAACTCTCTTTGATAATTGAAGATGGTCTAAGAGAAAAAAATATGTAATATATATTTAAATGCACCTCCAAATGTTAGATGCTCTAATACTTGGAGGTGTATTTTATTTTTCTATTTGTAATTCTTTATATTTTTGAGCCACTAATTCTAAATCTTCCCAAAAATCTATTTTTTTAGCTTCGTCTCTTAATAATGCTGCTGGATGAAAAGTAGGCATATATAAAATATCCTTTTTTTCTATCCATTTTCCTCTAGCAGAAGTTATTCCATATTCATCACCTAAAATATTTTTTAATGCTGTATTTCCTAATAAAACAATTATCTTTGGTCTGATTTCTATTACTTGAGCTCTTAAGTAATCTAAACAAGCCATAGCTTCTTCTTTTAAAGGTGTTCTATTATTTGGAGGTCTACATTTTACAACATTACAAATATAAACTTCCTCTCTTTTTATTCCTATTCCTTGAAAAGCCATATTCATTAATTTTCCTGCTTTTCCTACAAAAGGAATTCCTTCTCTATCTTCATCAGCTCCTGGTCCTTCTCCTATAAACATAATAGTAGCATTTTTATTTCCAGTTCCAAATACTGTGTTTGTTCTGTTTTTACATAACCCACATTTTTTGCATTGTTTTACTTCTATTTCTAATTGCTCCAAATCTATTTCCATAATTAATATTCCTTTTCTACAAACTTATTATTGCAACATTTCTTTTTGATTCTTTACCTTCTGCTCTATACGAATAAAGTATATCTTGATTGCAAACAGAACATAGATTACTATCTATAATATTTTTTTCCTTTATTCCTAGCTCTTTTAATAAAATTTTATTAATTAATACTGTATCTATTTTGTATTTTTGCTTTCCATCTACTATATCTGCTTTTTCTATAAAAGAATCTGTTTGTCCGTGTAAAAGAAAATATATCTTCGCAAAGTTCTTTTACATCTTCATCTACTTCAAAATGACATTTCCTTATAGAAGGACATATACAGCAAATAATATCTTCTGGGTTTGAGCCATAATAATCTCTCATTTTTATTACTGTTTTTTCAATTATTTTTTTAAAAGTACCCTTCCAACCAGAATGTACATTCGCTATAACCTTTTTTTGAGGATCATATAATAAAAACAATATACAATCTGCATTTCTAGAAATCAATATTTTATTTTTTTCTTTTGTAATTAAGCCATCTACATTTTCAAAATCAATACTACTAATATCTTCTCCTACGCATTTAACTATATCTGTATGTGTTTGGATAGGAATACATAAATTATTAAAATCAAAACCTAGCTCTTTACAGAGTAATTCATAACTTTTTTTTGAAGGTTCTCCATATTTAGAAAAATCTACATTTTTTCCTCTTAATGTATATGCATGCTTTATATTGTACTTTAATAAACGCTTGAATTGAAGATAATCTACATTTTTTCCTTTTACATATATAATTTCGGAATTATTAATTTGAAACATATTATTCTCCTTAACTTATATTTAATTTACAAATCTTCTAGGTACTCTATCTGATATTGTAGAAATAATTTCATAATTAATCGTATCACAATTTTTAGCCACTTCTTCTAATGTAATAATATCATTATCCCAAATAAACACTTCATCCCCTATATTTACATTTTCTATATCTGTAATATCTACCATAAAAGAATCCATACATACGGTTCCAACTATTTTAGCCTTTTTCCCTTTTATTACGACCTCACCTTTATTGGTAAGAGCTCTTCCTATTCCATCAGCGTATCCTATTCCAACTGTTGCAATTCTCATTTTGCTATCAGAAATAAATTTTCTTCCATAACTAATACTTGTTCTTCTCTCGATTTCTTTTATAAAACAAATCTTAGATTTAAGCTTAGTAGTAGGTATTAATTTTATCTTATCTAAAGTTGTTTTACATGCTTCATATCCATATAAAATTATTCCTGGTCTTACTAAATTACAAATATTACTTTTAAAATTAAGGAGTCCATTAGATGCTGAAGAATGTATATATTTAATCTTAGGGAATTCTTGTTTTACCAGTTTTACTCCTTCTTCAAATTTTTCTATTTGTTTTTTAGTAAATTCAAAATCATCATCTGCTGAAGAAAAATGTGTATATACACCATCTACTTCTATATTTTTATTTTCTTTAACTAATTTAATAAATTCTTCTAAATCTTTTAAATCTACTCCTGTTCTTCCCATACCAGTTTCTAATTCTATATGAACTCTTATTTTTGAATTATATTTTTTAAGTTCTTCTAAAAACTCTTTACTTGATATTCCTACGGACACATTATATTTAATAATATTTGGTATATCTTCACTATATGGTTGATTTAATACAAATATTTCATTTTCAAAACCTGTTTTTCTAAGTTCTATTGCTTCTAAAACCATTGCAACAGCAACTATTTTAAAATCTTTTATTAGCTCTAAGTTTTTATTAATATAAGTACCATAAGCATTAGCTTTAATTACTGGCATTATTTCCTTTTTACCTATGTATTTTTGAATTTCTTGAACATTTCTTTTAAAAGCTTCACAGCTTACTTCTAAAACAGATTGTCTATTTTCCATTAATACCTCCTAAATGTAGAAAAATTCATTATCTTTTCTTGTTGGATCAAACATACAAATTGTGCGATATTTACAATAATCACATCCTGTCTTTTTCTGGTATTTATAGGGTTTTATATCTATTTTTCCTTTTAAAATTTCTTTTGAAATTTCTTTAATAGTTTCTTTTACCTTTTTTTGCAGATTTTCAAATTCTTCTTTCGTTGCAACAGAAGATTTACTTGAACTAATTTCTCCTGTTTTTCCTATATAAACTGGTATTATATCTGAACTTCCTGTTTCAAGCTTTGTATCCATTGAATGTATAACTTTTACATCTGCTAAAATTAAACCTTGCATTTTATAACTTTTTCTCAAATCATTTTCAATTTCTTCATCACTCATATTTCTAGCAGCTTTTTTTACGCTATCTATTAAACCTAAATATAATATTCCACTAGGCAAATATGCCTCTTGCTCTGTAATAGCATCTAAATATGTAATAAGTTGTATTTGAAGTCCTGCCTCTACTTGATTTAAATCTAATTTTTTTATAGAAGATTTATAATCAATTATTCTAACATAAGTTTTATTATCTATTTTACCTATATCTATTCTATCTATCTTTCCTGTTATCTCTACCTTTTGTCCATTTTCAATATCAATTGTAATAGGTTTATAAGCTCCATCTTTTCCAAATTCCACTTCATTTCCAATAGGTTTAAAATCACTATATTTTAAAGAATAAATTATATAAGAAATTGACTTTGCAACTACTTTTTTCAATTTTTTTGTTAACATTCTGAATTTAGCTGTACTATTAAAAATATAATATTTACTAGCTTGTAATAACTCTTCTATTATTTCATTTACAATTTTTTGAATTTCATCTTCCTCTAGCAATTTTATATCCTTTTCATTATTATTTATAAATTCAAAAAATCTATCTATTACTTCATGCATAAAAGAACCTGTATCTATCGCTTCTATTTTTAAATCTTCTTTTTCTTTAAGCTTTAGTCCATAAGTTAAATGAAAGGAAAAAGGACATTTTCTATAATTTTCCAATCTTGATACACTAGTTTTTAAGTTATTTCCATAAAGTCTTTTTATATTTTCCTCTTTTATTCTCTCTGCTTGATTTGTATAATAAAAGCCAGAGGTCAATCTTTCAAATTGATATGGATTTTTTCTGTAAAAATAACATATAAAATTTACCCAATCTCCTGATATTTCTTTTCCCTCTAAAAATTCTTTATATTGATTTAAAGCTTCTTCAAAAGTTACTTTTTCATTTGCAAAAGAGAAAGTATTAGCAATAATATTACTTTTTTCTTTTAAATTGGGATATAATCTTTTTATTTTCTTTAAAGTAATAGAAGGTCTAATACTTTTGCCTTCTGCATCTGTCATACAATAAGATAAAAAAATTTTTTCTGATGGCATAGAAAAAGTTCTATATATATTAAATTGTTCATCGTATAAAAGTTCTGTTGAATCTTTAGCAACAGATAGACCATTTTCTCTAAAGAATTTTCTATCTGTATCATTCAAAAAGCCTTCCTCTCTTGAATGCTTTGGAAATGCTCCATCATTCATTCCCACTACAAATAATATTTTAATTTGATGATTTCTACTTCTTTCAGTATCACCTAGAATAACAATATCTTGTGACAAAGGAATTTTACCAAGTTCACTACTATCAAAACCTATTTGCATAAGTTCTTTAAATTTTTGAATCGAAATATTGTCATCATTAAAAACTAATACCATCTCATCCAAAATATTCATTAAAATTTTTATACTAGTTTGATATTCTTGAGCCAGTTCTGTATTTTGGATTTTTTCTAATTGTTTATTTAAAACTTCATCTATTTCATTTTCTTTTAGAAAATTATATAAAGCTTTGCAAATTTGAACAACACTTTTATTATTTTCTATTTCATTTTTAAAATTATTTAGTGGTTTTAAAATTTTATTTCTTAAAATTTCTAATTTTTCTTGTGTTTTATTTACTGCTTCATAGTTGAATTCTTTATTCCATTTTTTGCCTTTAATTCCCCATTTTCTACAATAATTCTCTAATTCATAAATATCCTCTTCTTGTATTTGCAATAAATCTGATTTTATATATGTAAACATAGCTTCATAAGACCAATTCTTTTGGAAAATTTCAAGCATTGACAAAATAAATTGCATTATTATATTTTGATTTAACTTTTTCTTCTCATCTATAAAAATTGGTATATTGAATTTTTCAAAAATTGCCTTTGCATCCTCTGCATAGCTTTCTGTATTCTGTGTAATAATTGAAATTTCATTATATCTATAGTTCTCTTTTTGAACTAAAGTTGTAATCTGTTTTGCAACCTCTTCTAATTCCGCATAAACATCATTAGATAAACAAATAGATATATTTTTAACTTCATTTGAATATTGTTTGGCAGATATCTTATTAAAATTTTCTTCTAAAAATTTTAATTCTGGAGTTTTAGCACGTAAATTTTTTTCTAATTTTATTTTTTCTATACTAGCATTCTTTTTTTCTGCTAAATCTAATAATCTTACAGCAAATAATTTATTAAAATAAAATAAATCATTTTCTGGTTTTGTTAATGTATTTAATTCATCCAAAGTTACTACTACAGTTAATTCTTTACATTTGTCCATTATTTTACTTACAATTTTAAATTCCTGCTCAGTAAAACCTTGAAAGTCATCTATATAAATATATGTATTATCTAATAATTTAGACTCAGTTAATTTACTTGACAATATATCTAATTTATCATTTTCATCTACCAATTTATTCGAAAGGTTTGACTCATAAGTCTCATATAAAAATAAAATATCTTGTAATTTTAGTTCTTGATATTTATTCTCTGTTTTTAGTTCTTTTATATTTTCAGGTTTTATATTATGCTTTTTAAATTCAGTTATCAATTGGCTTACTGTATCTGCATTTTTTGCAGTTTTACCTAAAAACTGTAATTTAGATTTATATTTAATAAGTAAATTATAAATAAGCATACTTTTTCCAACTTTTGAAAGCTTGGTATCTAATTTACCACCAAGCTCATCTTCAACTCTTGTAATCATTCTACTTAAAGTTAGAACCTCTATGTTCATCAAGGTATTTTTACCAGTATATTTAAATAAATTTTGCTCTGCCATTAAGTTACTTTGCTCTGGAACTATTAAAAAAATTTGATTATCGTCTTTTTTATTTTTTATATCTTCATATATATATGTACTTTTTCCAGTTCCACTTCTACCATAAACAAGTTTAAATTTCATTTTTTACATTCCTATTTTTCATAATTTTCTACACTTAATATCGGATATTCAAATCTATATGTTCCTATTAAATTTCCATCTTCTGTATGGTCTTCAAAAAAGCTATTTGAACCATTTAGAAAATACTGATATCTCATTTCATTAGTTGCATTTCCATATCCCACAATAACAGGATCATCCCAAGTTACATCAACAGCATACCATTTATCTTCTAATCTAACATAATTCCAAGCATGACTTTCTGATTCTCCTCTTGAATTTTGACCAACTCCACAAGCAATAATACAAGGTATATTTAATTTGTCCATTATATATTTAAATGTTTTTGCATATCCTTCACATACAGCTTCTCTATTTATTAATGTTCCATATATACTATATATATTGGCTTTTGAAACAGTTTGATCATATTCTGTATTTTCTATTATATAATCATGTGCTGTTCTTATTTGCTCATATACATCAGAAGAAAAACCTATATTATATACAATTTCATCAATTTGCCTTTCAGCATTTTCTACACTTTCTTTATTTGTAAAAGGTGTAGCTAAATATGGTATATTATTATTTGGTCCTATTGAAATTCTGTATGTTTTCTTTGGACCAAAAGTAGTAATTTCTGTAAATAGATACATCTTTGTAATATCCAAAAAGAATATATCAGGTTTATCAAAAACTAAAGCATTTACAGCTAATTGAAAATCATTTTCCAATGTTTCTGCTCCGTTTTCCTCATGAAGTAAGTCGTTAAATGTAACATCAAAATCAATAGTATGTAAACCTGTTTTTAAGTCTTCTTTATGATTATATAATTCTGTATAAATGACTTTAGCATAAGAATCTAATTGATTGTAGTAAAACTCTGTCTCTGCAGTCATTGTTTTTTGTGTTCCAAAATTTGAACTATTACCCTCTACTGTTGTTCCATCTTTTACTACATCAAAAGTAGGTGGTTGTACATTTGTATAAGTTTCATTTTTTGATGTTGAATTATCTATTACAACTTTCTTTTTAACCTCTTCTTCTGGTAGTACTTCTTCTATACTTTCAGCCACAGTAGAAAGCTCTATTTTTGAGCCTAGTAAGCTAACCAAACTATACTTTTCTGGAACATCTATTATTTCAAATATATCTAAACAAAAATATGTTGTTACAGAGAATATTACTATAATTGCAACCATTAATACAGCTGTTACAAAATTTTCTCCTCTATTTTTTCCCATATTCTTAATCCCTTCTATATAATAAATTTATCTTATGCAGAATTTTTATCCTCTCTTCTCCAGTAGAACAAATATTGTTGGGCTATTCCTGCCAAATCCTTATATTTTTCTTCTGCCAATGCTTGTAATTCTTTTTTATTAACATCTTCTTCATTTTCTTTGTGTAAATACAAATCATTCATTACTCTTCTAACCCACACATCTATAGGAAATACATCATAGCGCTTTAAAGAAAATAGCATTATACAATCAGCAACTTTATTTCCAACTCCATCTAATTTCAAAAGTTCTTCTTTAATACTATTGCTATTTTTTAAATTCTTTATTTTTTCTAAGCTTATTTCTCCTTTATATATCATTTGAGTTGTATTATAAATCCTTTTATCTCTAAAGCCTGTTCCTAAAGCTCTCAAATCTTCTATACTAGCCTTTGATAATTGTTCTATTGTTGGAAACAAATAATATTTTTTACCTTGCCAAATGATCTCGTTTCCGTATTTTCTTGAGATTGCTTCTATTATCTTTTTTATTCTTGGAATATTATTATTCGCAGATATAATAAAAGATATTATACATTCCCATAAGTCCTGATTTAAAATTCTAATTCCTTCTCCAAATTTTATGCTCTCTTCCATAAAATTATCTATTTTTGAAAGTTTTTCTTTCATTATTTCGTAATTATTATCTAAATCAAAGTAGCTTCTCACTACTTCCTCTAAGTTATTTTTGCTAATTCCTTTAAATATTATTTTTTCTTTATTCTGATTAACATTTAAAACTGCCCCGTTTATAACTCCTGTGTAGCTACCATCTTCCTCTTTATTCCATCTAAAACATTGTCCACATTCAAAAATGTGTTTCATACAAAAGGATTTTTGATTCTCTAATATATATATCTGTTCTTCCATTTTTTATCTTCCTTACTTAATTTATAAATTCCATTTTATGTTACAATTCACTTTTATTTTATTACATATTCTTCTATTTATCAATGGAAATATTTAAATTTAGATGTATTAATTTTTAAAGCCTAATCCATATACTTCTCTTGCATCAGTTATTATTATAAAAGAATAAGGATCTATTTCTTTTGCCAAATTTTTAATATATATTATATTTCTTCTATTAGTAACACATAAAATAATTGTTTTTTGCTTTCCTGTATACATACCTTTTCCATAAAAACCAGTTAAGCCTCTACTTAATTCTTTTGTAATTTTACTTGCTATTTTCTCATTTTCATCTGAAATTATATATATCATTTTACTAAAATTTAAGCCTTCAAACACTATATCTAGCATTTTTCCTACAATATAAATTGTAATTGCTGAATATAAACCTATCTCTATTTGTCTAAAACAAATTAAGTTTAAAGTTACTACAAATATATCTAATCCAACTAATATATTACTTATTCTAAATCCATCTTTATATACTTGTATAATGTAAGCTATAAGATCTGTTCCGCCTGTAGAACTTCCAGCTTTAAAAATTAGAGCTAATCCTATGCCAACTACAATTCCTCCATATATGCTTGCTAAAAATCTATCATCTGTAAGTGGTGGTATTTTTGAAAACAAATCAATACATAAAGAATATATAGTAGTTGATATTATTGTTTTTATCATAAATTTTTTTCCTAATTTAAAATATCCTAATATAAAAAATGGTATATTAAGTAATATAATAGTTATACTCATTGGTATTTTTAAAAAATAAAATCCTATTGTGGCTATTCCAGAAAATCCTCCATTAGAAAGCTGGTTTGGAAGTAAAAATACTGATATTCCAAAGGAAGAAATTATGCAACCTAATATAATATAAATAATCGAATTCATAGTTTCACCTAATTTTAGTATGAATCCTTTTTTTAGCTTCTATACATTAATTTTCCAAATTAGTTATAAAGAACAAATGTGAACTTCGTTCACACGAAGCACTAATTTATTTAGTGCTTTTTTAAAGATGTTGTTTTTAAGTTTCCACCTATTTCT
>CALXZR010000065.1 GCA_944393295.1 uncultured Clostridia bacterium | reverse complement strand
CTATCATAAATGCAATTGGTCTATCATTTCCAGAAAAAATTTTAATTTCCGGTTCCTTTGGTACTTCAACTATTTCTTCTTGATTTACATTTTGATTTGCTATTTCTACATTTTCTTCAACTACTTCTTCTTTAAAAAAATTTCTCATAACTAATATTGCTACTAAAATTAAAAATGCTATTACTAATATTGCTATTACAACTTTTACTTCTTTTTTCATAATAAATCTCCTTAGTGCATTTTTCCTTGTTCTTTTTATGTTAATATTAATTTCCTATTGTTACCAATTTATTTTATATCATAAAAATATTTTTTTCTCAATATTTACTATTATTTAGTATAAAAAAACTTAATCTTTTGCTACAATACTCTCAATATTTATCAAAATTTTCTTCGTAATGTGCTTTTTTATAAGCAACTTTTTGAAGTTTTATTCTACAATTTTAAAATTCTTTTTATTCTTATATCTTTTTACATTGACAAAAAAAATGCATTTCCAATATAATATAATTGACTTTATTATATAGTAACAAAAAATATTTTTTAGACATCAGCATCCATTTTCTTGGACTGTAAACTAATAATACTTAAAATTTTATATTTTTTTGGGAGGATAAGCTTATGAAAAAAAATATTTTTAAAATTATAACAATAATTTTAATATTGATTATACTAATTTTTCTAGGATTGTATTTGAATAAATATAGAATAATTAGTAGTTATCAAAATAAAATATTAGAAATTGCAGAAAATGGTAACTATAAAATGAGTTTAACTAATGAAGATAAATATACAACAAATATTTTGGTAAAAAACAATATTAGTGTAGAAACTAATGATAATAATACCTATATTGTGGTTGACAGCAATACAAATAAACAATATCTTATAAGTAATTCTATAGAAAATTCTGTGAGAGAACTTACTGAAGATGAAAAAATTCAAGTTACAGCAAGTATTTATTCTTTCTGTAGTATTATAGATTCAAATAATAAAGTGTCAATTTTTTCTTTAATAAAAACAGACCCTAGAATGAAACTTTCAACAGCTAATTATAATAATGTTGAATGTTATAAATTAGAAACTAGCTCTATAAATACTAGATCTGGCTATACTGTATTTTTTGATAAAGAAACAAAATTACCTATAGCTTTACAATTAGGAAATAATGAACCTTATTATGATATACAAATAGAAGTAGGAAATGTACAAGATAATGAAATTTCCGTTGAAAATATAGTAAATAGTTTAAATTAAATTTTAAATAAAAAGCATTATAATATTTAATTTTTAAATTGTTAAACAAAATAACAAATTTTTGTTTAACAATTTTTTATTAATGTAATACTTTTAAAATCAATAAAAAAAGAAGCAATTTCTTACTCCTTTCTTACTTTTGGTGACCCCTACCCTAATTGAGAGGCTTTTTTTCTTGATTTATCAACATTTTATTCGTGATGTGTGCAAATTTGTGTTGCAATAAAATCATTTATATTTGCTAACTATTCATCTTTTAAATATTTTTCCCAATCCATAAAAGCATGACCTATCCTCACTACTAAAGCTTTAGAATTTTCATCATCTAATATATAAAATACTATATAATTTCTTACATTAATCTTTCTAATATTTTTATGTCCCGTTAAATCTTCACTTAAAATTGGACTACTTCCTGCAATATTCTCTAAATTTTTTAATTCCTGTTTAAATAAAATTTTGTATTTGTCTGCTATAATATCTCCTGATAAACTAAATCGTAAATATGAAATAATATTTTCTAAATCCTGTTCAGCAGTTTCCGAAATCTCAACTACATATTTTTTCATAAAATTGCTCCGTTCTCTTTATATACTATCAATTTTAGCAAATGCTTCATCTAAAGAAATTACTCTATTTTCTTTTATATCATCTAAACCTTTTTGTAGCTTTTCTTTTAAATCTTTTTTACTCTTTATTGTTACGCTATCTGGAGCTTCTGTATCTATATATGATAGTTTTAAATATTCTATGAAATTGATAACTTGATCTGTAAGTTCCTCTGGCAATGTTTCAATTTCATTATACAATTTTTGTTTTTCTATCGACATATTTATTACTTCCATAAATCAATTTATATTATTATACCATCTTTTCTTTCTAAAATCTATGAATTTCAAAAATTTTTTAAATTATTAAAATTTTTAATTTCATCTGTTTTTTTCTATAAATAGCAAATAGGCCACAATGTGACCTATTTTTTAATGTTAAACTAACTATTTAATTAATTTTTTTATCTGTCTTATAATTTCTTCTTCCTCCTGTCTTTTTACTTCTAATTGTTTTAAAAGATTTTCAAGTCTTAGCCTAGTAGTTCCTTTTGTTTCAGGTCCACTTTTTGATTGAAAAGAAAATTTATCTTTACCCGATATATTTTCTTTTCTACCTAATAAACTATTAAATGTTTCGTTAGGCTTTAGATATAAGATGGGGCGCACAGCCAAACTGATATTGTCTTCGAGGCCATACGAATAGAATAAGCTGTAGGTAACACTAAAAGCATAACCATAAATCACAGCTCCCGGACCAAAGATAGCATAGCCACTATTCATAAGGACTCCTGGAGAGGCTAGAAAATAATTAATATTTCTACAAACAATGTCCCTTTCTTTTTCTTTTCCAATTATAGAAGCAATTTTATACCAATAATATGTTTCAATTATTTGTTTTTTTTGTGTTTCTTCTCCTGCTAAATACCCCTCTGGTGTATAGAACTCTTTATCAAAAAAATTTTTTCTTAGAAAATCAATATTTTCATTAATATTTTCGCTATATCCTTTTTGATAAATTATTCTTTTCTCTTCATCTACTACGACCCCCAACAATTTATTCACGTCTTCAATTGTTATGCTTCGGCCTTTTAAAGCTCCATCTCCTGTTGCAAAAAGACTGCATATTTTATGCATTTCATCAATGCCATATACACATCCTCTTGCTCCCCGAAGTGTAACATTAAAAACTGGTTCTTTAGCAATAAGTTTTATACACTTATTACTATCAACAGTTTCTACTCCAATGGTTTGCCATTTCATATCCAATCCTTTACTTGAAAAAAACTCTTGCTCTGCAAAACCATTTTTTTCTTTAACGCTTACATAGCTTTTTTCTTCATGAATATATGGCACCTCATCTCCTAATTCTAAAATGCCTTCCTCATATAAGTCTACTAGTCTCCGGTTTCTTAATTCTTCACTTTGCCTAATTTCGTTTAACATTTCTTTTCCTCCTTTTATTTTAGGTAATAGTTATACCTAGTTTCTTTATGCAAGTTTCTTGCTAGATATTTTATCATAATTTTATATTTATGTAAAGCATATCTGTTATTTTTGTTCAGCTTCAGAAAATTCACTAGTACTTTTTTAAAGTCCATTTTTTCAGGCATTCTTCCCAAGTTCATATTTTCATCTCCAGAACAAATAAAAATTTATATTTTATTCTATAGTTTATTTTACACTTTATCCTACACTTTATTCTGCACTTTATTCTATACATTATTCTTTATTTTGTTAAATTTTATAGAATTTAACAGTAATCTTCATTTGTAATTTGTAAGGATGATTACAAATCTAAACTATTTTCATTTAACAAAAAATCTTCTAAACTTATTATTAAAATTCCTTCTTCATTTCTCCAAAGATTTATATCATCTTTAACAATAATTATTTTTTTAAAGCTATCA
>CALXZR010000064.1 GCA_944393295.1 uncultured Clostridia bacterium | reverse complement strand
TTTTTATAAATCTAAAGAAGAGGTATTTTCGTACCGTAGTACCCTAATTCCCTCTTCTTAATGTACGATTTTTGTGTTGCCTAATCAACCTTGTAATCCCTTTGATTACCACGAAACTTAGGATTTTTAAGTTGCCTAATCAACCTTGCAACATACGTTACCGAAAAATTAGGTTATTTAAGCAGTCGTACCTGCCGTACAATAATGTACAATAATATTATATGTATTATAGCATATAATATTTACAAGTGCAATATTAATTTTTAATTTTTTAGAATAATTTTTTATATTAATTATATGTTTAAATATATAGTTTTTGTAGCTACTTTTTTTATAAAAGTCTCATCATGCTCTACAAAGATAAGTGTTGGCTTGTATTTAATTATTGCCTCTTCTATTTGCATTCTTGTTATTATATCTATATAGTTAAGAGGTTCATCCCAAATATATATATTTGCTGATTCAGAAATACTTTTCGCAATTAGAATTTTTTTCTTTTGACCTTCACTCATTTCATTTATGGATTTGTCAAATTCCTCTTTTGAAAAACCCATTTTTGAAAGCATTGCTTTAAATATACTTTCATCTATCTTATTTTCTTGTATGTATGTTTTTAAGCAACCTCTTAAATCATCTGTATTTTGTGATACATAAGACAATTTTAAATTATTTGCAACTTTTAATTCTCCATTAAATTCTATTTTTTGTCCCATTATTACTTTTAATACACTAGATTTTCCTGTACCATTTTTTCCTACAATAGCTAATCTATCACCACTATTTAATTCAAAGGAAATTTTATTAAATATAGGCTCTTTATTGTAAAGTATTTGAAAATCTTTTGCAAGAATTAAAGGATTTTTTTTGCTCTCTAATGGAATAATTTTTAAAGTATCATTTCTATCTATATTGTTTAATAATTTAGTTTTTTCAGTTATTGCTTTTTCCATTCTTTTTTCAATTACCTTTGATTTTTTCATCATTTTAGCAGATTGATGTCCAATATAGCCTTTATCAACTTTTGAACCAGAATTAGTAGTACCATTTTTAGTTTTTTCAATTTTATCTGACCAATTTGCTGTATTTTTAGAAGCTGTTTCTAATCTACTTATATCTTTTTTTAATTTTTCATTTTCTACTATCTCAAAATTATCTTTTTTAAGTTTATTTTCCTGCCATGAAGAAAAATTTCCTTTTTGTATTTCTATATTTGTATTGTTTATTGAAATAATATGATCTACAACCTTATCTAAGAAATTTCTATCATGAGATACAAGTATAAAGCCTTTTTTCTTTTTTAAGTATTCAGCTAAATTGTTTCTACTTTCAATATCTAAATGATTTGTAGGTTCATCAATTAATAAAAAATTATTTTCTTTTAAAAATAAACTAATTAAAAGAATTTTTATTTGTTCTCCTCCACTTAAAAGATTAAAATTTCTATAAAGAATTTCACTATCAGTATTCATCAGATTTAATTCTTTTACAATTTCCCAATCATCTACATTTGGAGTAATATCATTTACTATTTCTATTGCCAATTTTTCTTTATTTTTTATTTCAAAAGGGAAATAATCAAATTCTACATTCTTTGATATTTTTCCTACATATTCATATTTACCTAATAATAGTTTTAAAAAAGTAGTTTTCCCCTTTCCATTTCTTCCAATTAAACCTAATTTCCAATCAGTATCAATATTAAAAGATACATTTTCAAATATGTTTTTTAAATTTCCTTCATATCTAAAGGTTAAATTATTTACACTTATTAAAGACATTATTTCCCTCCTTTGTATTTAGAGTTTATTTATTATAACAAATGTAAATATTAAAAACAAGTTTTAAATATTGTTTTTCCGTCTTTTATAGTTTCTAAAATTTTTATATCTTTTATATCTTTATTATCTATTTTTAAAGGATTATTGTCTATAATAATTAAATCTGCTTTTTTCCCTTCTTTAATACTTCCTTTTAAATTTTCTTCTTTATATTGATAAGCACCATTGATAGTAACAGCTTTTATAGCCTCTAGAACTGATATCTTTTCTTCTTCTCCTAGTATTTTTTCACTTTTTGTTTTTCTATTTACTGCACACCAAATAGTCTCAAACATGTTAGGCAAAATTACAGGTGCATCCTGATGAAAAGTAAATAAAATATTGTTTTTTAAAGCAGAACCTGCTGGACTGATTTTTTTAGCTCTATCTATTCCTAAATTTTCAATATGAATATCTCCCCAATAATAGATATGACTTACAAAAAAAGATGGAATAATATTATAGTTTTTTACACTTATTAATTGATCTAAACCTAAAAGCTGAGCATGTATCATAACTGGTCTTTCAAGTTGATTAATCTTTTTTATTGCATCAATATATTGCTCAGCAGCTTTATCTCCATTGCAATGTGCCAATACTTGCAAATACTTTTCTTTAGAGCTTTGTAAAACTCCTTCTATTTCCTCATCCTGCATTATTTTATATCCACAATAATCCTTCTCGTTTTTATATGGAGTTCTTAACCATGCAGTTTTTGCTTGAGGAGAACCATCTAAAAATATTTTAATTCCACCTATTTTAAAATTATTTTTATACTTATTTAAGTACTCCTTACAAGTTTCTTCTATTTTAGTAGCATCTTTATAATCCATATAAGCTATAACATCTAAAAATATTTCTTGCTTATCTGCTAATAATTTATAAATTTCTGCTAATTCTTTTGTAATAGCGCCATCTTGAGCTGTAGTAATACCATAAGACGCATATATTTCTTGCGCTTTTTTAAATGCTTCTATAATTTTTTCTATTTTTGGAAGAGGAACTTTCTTAATTGAGTTTATATAAGCATTTTCCTCTAAAAAGCCTGTTTCAAATATTATTTTTCCACCTTCTGGATTTTCAGTTTTTTCCGTTATTTCTAATTTTTCTAAAGCTTTACTATTTGCTATGCCATTATGTTTAGACTTGTTTTCTAAAATAACTGGTGTATTTGGAAATATTTCATCTAAATCCTTTTTAGTTATACTCTCTTTATTAGCAAAACATGAACTATCATAGCTATTTACAATAATCCAATCAGTTGTTTGATTATTATTCTTGTATTCAATTAATTTATCTTTTATTTCTTTTATGCTAGTTAAATTTTCTACAGATACTTCTAATAATTTTTTTGCAAAAGCAAATATATGACTATGAGCATCTATAAAAGCTGGCATTATTGTTTTTCCGTCTAAATCTATTATTTGTGAATCTTTATCTTTTAGTTTCAAAACCTCATTTTTACTTCCACATTTTATAATTTTATCATCTTCAACAGCTAAAGCCTCTATTTTATAATCTTCTAAAGTTATAAAATCTCCATTTATAAAAATTTTTTTCATGATACCTCCATTTTACATTTAGCATACCCTTTTTGTAATTTTTTTATTTAAAAAGAGATGATATAATTATTATCTCATATTTACTATAAATTTTCGAAATAAGCTTCTATTTCTTTCATTCTACTCATTTGATCAACCTTAAAAGGACATCTTTCATTACAATGACCACAAGAAACACAATCTTTGGCTGTTTTTTCTAAGTTTTTATAATGATCTTTTGCAAGCATATCTCCAGCTTTTGATAAATCATAATATTTATTAATTAATCCTATATCTAATCCCATAGGACAAGGTTCACAATGATTGCAATATACACATTTTCCTGTTGCTTCTGGTGGTGTAAAATTACCAATAATTGAATAATCTTTTTCATTATCAGTTGCTTCGTTAAATTTTAAAATATCTTGTAAATCTTCCTTTCCTCTAATTCCTGGAAGAACTGTTAAAACTCCTGGCTTATCTAATGCATATTGTATACATTGGATTTTTGTAAGGGATTTTCCAAATGGTGAAGTTTTTTCATCTAATAATTGTCCACCTGAAAAAGCTTTCATAACAGATATTCCAACACCTTCAGTTTCACATCTTTGATATAATTCCATTCTTTCATTTACACTACCATTTGCATATTCGCCTTGTTTATAATCATATCCAGGATTTATACTGAACATTACCATATCAATTAATCCTGTATCTAATGCTTTATTTACAATCTCTGGTGTATGAGAAGAAATTCCGATATGTTTTACAATTCCTTTTTCTTTTAATTCTTTAATATATTCTAATATGCCATTTTTATTATATGTATTCCAATCACTTTCTTCATCTATACAATGAATAAATCCATAATCAATATAATCTGTTTTTAGTTTTTCTAATTGCCAAGCAATAGAAGCTTTTACTTTATTTAAGTTAGTTGTCCAGCCATAGTTTCCAGTTTCATAATTAGCTCCGAAATGAATTTGATACATAATTTTATCTCTAACATCTTCAAAAGCTTTCCCATAATATTCAAAGCATTTATCGTCTCCTGCTGCTAAGTCAAAATAGTTAATTCCATTATCAAATGCTAATTTTAGAGTTTCAATTCCTTCTTTTTCTCCTGCTTGTGATATAGAACTTGCGCCTAATCCTATAATACTAATTTTATCTCCTGTTCTACGATTAATTCTATATTCCATCTACTTGCTCCTCCTTGATTATTGTTAAATTTTATATTAGAGATATTACTTTTTCAAATATATTATTTCATAAATATTATAATAGGAAAATAGAAAAATTTCAATCCAATACTTTATTAAAATAAATGTATAAAAATCTTATAATATGCTAAAAATAACAGTACAAAATTGAACTGTTATTTTTTAAATCACTTTATTAATTATAAATTTCCTGTAACCAGTTTTCTACTTCACTTGGTGCATTATCCATATTTGTTCTTGATAGTGAAAAGGCATTTTGAATTACTGTGCTATTTGGCAATTTATCAGATATTGTTTCTGGTGTTCCAGCTAGTCCAGAACCTCCGTGTGTGCAAAATGGTACAACTGTTTTTCCGTCAAAATTGTATTGTTCTAAAAAAGTATTTATAATCGGTGGTAAATCCGCGTTCCAAATTGGATACCCTACATAGATAACGTCATATTCATCAAAATTTTCTATAGTACCATTTATTTCTAGTCTTGCATCATTTCTCATTTCCTCTGCTGCTCTTTGAAGTAAGTCTCGTGATTTGTTGGATATGTATCTACTGGTTCTAATCTAAATATATCTCCACCTGTATATTCTCCTATTAATTGTGCAACGTACTGTGTATTTCCTAACACTTCTCCATCAACAACTACTGTACTATTATCTTCATCTTGTGTCATATTGTTAGGATCCTCAGTTTCTGGAACTGAGAAATATACAATTAATGTTTTTAATCCTTCATTTGTTGCATTCTCTGTTTGATTTTCACTATCTATTTCGCTATTATTTTCTTCTGTATTTCCTAAATTAATATTAGAATCACTTATTGTTTGATTTCTACTATTTTCATTATTTTTACTTGTTATAAAATATACTATTCCTATTATTGCTAGTAAAGCAACTACAATTATTAAAGTTATTACTTTTTTATTCATTTTAAATTCTCCTTATAAATTTTATAAAATTAATTTCTTATAATCAATTATTCATTTCATATGAAGAAATTTTTTTCTTTCTATATATACTGCTAAATCTTTACATAAGTTTTAGAAAGTAAGTATTGTTATCTACTGTATTTTGTAGACAATGCCTGTTGTAAATATTTTTATACACCTCCTTATAAAATTTTCTATTTTCGTTTATACTTGCATTATAACTTCCGGTTGTTACAACCGGTCAATACTATTTTTTAATTTTTTAATTTTTTAATTTTTTTATTTTTTTCTTTTATATCATTTGTAAATTCTAATAAAAAAAGAAGTATCACCCATTTTTAGGTTACACTTCTTTAATTCTACTGATTCCTTCCACAGCAATTCTTATATTTCTTCCCACTTCCACATGTAGTGGAAAATTTAGTATTATTAGTATATACAATATTATCTATATTATTGGTATTTCTTAATTTAAAGAATCTTTATAAAAAGGTATATATAGTATTTATTGTATTATTCTAATTATCTTTTTTATATTGTGGCAACAAATTGGCAACAATGTCGCCAACATATTTTTATTTACCATTATATCGTAAAAAGCAAACGTTATGTTATTCTTGCTTTTTACAACAATAAAATATTACCATGTAAAGACAATATTGTCAAATCAATATCTTTAATCTGTGCTGAATTATTTATTCATTAGTTTCTTTAATTCTAATAATTCGTTTATTGGTGGATTTTTTATTTGTGGTGGTATTATAGGATTATCATTTTTTAAGATTGCAGCCGCCTCTATATCATCTTTTCCTATTTCATATGCTTGTTTGACAGCAACATTTTTCAAAATTATTTCATACTCCCACAATGGTTTTATTTCTTCATTATTATAAGCTATAATTGGTAATATGCTAATTTTATAATCTTTTCCAGTATTAATAATATTCTCTAAAATGCCTATATTTTTATCGTCTGTACAATTCATTTGATGAAAACGTATGGCACTATTGATGATAATATTTTCAGAACTATTTTTTGGAACTCTCACTTTTCCAGTAATCATAACCCTATAATCAAAAATATTGGTCTTACTAATTCCTTTAATAAATGAAACTACAATCTTACCATCTTTATCTTCTTTAGTTGCATTATCGATTAAATCTTGGAAAACTTTTTTAGCTCCTTCTTCATTTTCAAATAAAAAACCTATTTTAATAAATTCTTTATTTAATCTATCAACTAAATACGCAACACCCTTCCATTTAGCGATATCCCAATGATTACATTTAATCATTCCAGAAGAATAAATGTTTCTATGTGAAATATTTTCAAATGAATTATTTTCGGGAACTCCATATATAATATTTTTTTTCTCTTCAAAAGGATCAACTGTCTCTTTTTCTACCTTATCTATTGTCAAATTCTTATACCATTCTACATCTCTGCTAATGCTATAATTAGGAATATCTATATCTTCCTCTTGTCCAAATATTTTATTAAGATTGTATAAACTATTTGTATGATTTAAACTTCTTTCAAAACTTTTATCATCCTCAAATATTTCTTTAAAAGTTTTATCATAATCCTTATATATAAAATTAACTGCCAATATATTTGCTAATAACTTAAATAATATATCAGTTATTAAATTATGATTTTCTACAGAAATATCATACATTTCAAATGAATCTAAATTTATTGTATAAGTATCTATTCCATCAAATGAATAATTAATGTCAAATTTTCCAGAATTTTTTTGTTGTATTAGTATAACAATATCTCCACGCATATAAGTATGATGAGTATGAATTGTAGCAAATGTATCTTCTAACAAGGCCATTAAAAATTCAGCAAATTTATGCATTAATTTTGAAGATATAAAAACTATCTTTATTTTGTTACCACATAAAAATGAATAAATTGTCCTTTCATTTCCATTATTATAAACGGGTAAAGGAAGCTTTTGATTTAGTGAATTTCTATAAAATTCTTCTATTAATTTATCTACTTTTCCTATATCTCCATTACATTCATCTAATAATTGCTTATCATATTCACCTATTGTATATTTAGCCATAACCTCTGAAGTTATTAATTCGTGTTTATGACACATCTTAATTATTTTAGGCAAA
>CALXZR010000063.1 GCA_944393295.1 uncultured Clostridia bacterium | reverse complement strand
AGAGAAAATGTTGCTGTACTTGCAAATGAATTATTAAAAGAATTAGAAAATACAGATTCTTATTATTTTAAATTTGATTCAGATACACAGATGCAAAAGAAAAGTAGGCCAGAAAAATTTGTGTTTTTCTTGTCTGATAATCCAATTGAAACGAGAAATGTTATTACAGCAATAGAAAGAATAAAGCAAAGAAATCCAAGATTGTTTGAAGGCTCTAAAAGTGTAAGTCCTTTTTTAAATACTATTAATGGAAACATTATGTATGCAAAAGAGCCTACATCAGATGAATATATAGGAATAGATGGAAGAATTACAAAGATTGCTAAAAGTTACAATTCACTTTTGGCAGCAGCTTTAAATGATTGTTATTATACATCAATTAGTGACATAGTAGCAAAAGATTATTACTTAGCAAGCAAAACTCAAGGTATGAAATATGATGACTCTATGGCATATACATTATTTGCATTAGAAGATGTATTAGAAGATCCTTTTAAGAAAAAGCAATTAATAGAAGGAATGAAGAATAAATTACAAATTTGTATGAAAAATAATCCTGTTTTGGATATTAAGGGAATGAATAAAACACCAAGAAAACCAGAAGGCAGATAATAAGGAGGATTTTATGAGATTAGTCGCTATACCTAAAGATAAATACAATGATTATAGACTTGACCTTATTTTTAATGCATATAAATGGGATCCTCAATTTTTAGATAATAATACTATTGCAAAATATGTATTAGTTATTACAGAAGAGGAAGATAAAAAATTAAAAGTATTAACAGAAAAACTAGATAAAGAAACAAGACAGGCAGAAGAAATATTAAATAAAAATTTAAAACTTGTAAAGCCGTTAGCATTACCTAAAAAAATATATAGTGAACTAAAAAATATGAACAATTATGATGCAAGTAAACACATTCGTCTTATGAGATATGATTTTCACCCTACTATAGAGAATAAGTGGGTAATAAGTGAAGTAAATAGTGATGTACCCGGTGGATTTGCAGAAGCTTCTATAATGCCACAAATTGCTATAGATGTTTTAAAAGAAGAGAAATATTACTATAAAAATTTTGGAGATATTTTAGTAAATGAAATTACAAAAAAAGTTGCACCTAAAGGGCTTATTATTCTTGTTCATTGTACCTCATATAGTGATGATAGACAAGTTATGCAATTTTTAGGTGATAAACTAAAAAATCTAGGATTTAATATTATATATGGTGCTGCTGATCATTTAAGATTTAAAAATAATGAAGCTTTTAGTATTTTAGATGGAAACGAAGGAAAGGTAGATGCAATTATTAGATTTACACCTTTAGAATGGTTAATTGATATAAAACCAAAGCATTGGCAAGGCTATTTTAACACGATAACTCCATCTTGCAACCATCCTATAGCTATATTTGCACAAACCAAAAGATTTCCTCTTGTATGGGATAGCTTAGAAGAGTATGGAATGAAATTATCAACTTGGAGAGAATTATTGCCAGAGACTTTAGAGGTAAAAGATGTAAAAAATAAAGAAGGTTACATATATAAACCAGCTTGTGGTAGAGTTGGTGAAAAAATCTCTATAAAGGAAGCTTGTATAGATGATGAGTATGAAAAAATTATTGCTGATGTAAATAGGCATCCTAAAAAATATTTAGCGCAAAAAAAATTTTTAAGTAAGCCATTACTTGGAGAAAATGGCGAAGAGTTTCATGTGTGCTTAGGTTCATATAGTGTTAATGGAAAACATAGTGGTTACTATGCTAGAATAAGTAAACTTCCACGTATAGATTCAAATGCAGCAGATATTCCTGTTTTAATAGAAAGGAGTTGAGAATTTGACTGGTAGAGATATATTTAAAATATGGGCTCCAGAAGAAACAAAATGGACACCTTGGGTTAGACCTGTTCCTTTTGTTAATATAGATAATAATTTGAAGGCATATGAAGTTGCTGATTTTATAGTACCAGAAGAAAAATGTATAAAATTATCTTTAGATACAGCTTTAATTATTGACCTTCCTGGAAATGATAGCATTAAAAAGGGAATTGCAGTATCAAAAATAGGTTTTAGACCAATCCCAATATATAATGGTACAGATGAACAAGAAGGAGCAATTTCAACTGTAGACAATCATTCTATTAAAATAGGATTAGTAAAAGGAGCTTTGGAACTTCAAAAAATAGAAATAAATAAAAATGCACCACCTGCTTTTCTTTTAGATAGTAATCGAATGAATAGGTTCAAAATGAATGAATCAATTTTTGATAATAGTTGGGATATATATGCTCAAGATTTGCCAACTGCAGAATACTTTCTAAAAAATGATATTAATAAAATTGTAGTTATAGGAGAAAAAATACAAAAGGATTTAAAAAAAATACTCTATAAATTTCAAAAAAAAGGAATTAAAATTTTTTTTAGTAATGGATATGAAGAACCAAAAGAAGTTAAAGTCAAAAAAACTTATGAAAAAGACGATTGAAGGAGTATAATATGATAAAATTTGACGGTAAAATTGTTCAATTTGGCTTTGGTGCTGTAGGTAAAAGTTTTTATGAAAAAGTTTCTAAAGAGATTAAGTTTAATGAAAATAATTATTTTGTTATAACGAGAGATAAAGAAGAATTTGAAGCTTATATAAATCTTGGTGGAATGGTTGCAAATTTTATTGCTATAGAAGTAAATAAGGATAATTTTTGCCAGATTTTTGAAAAATATTTAAGTAGTGGAGATTTACTTATAGATTTTGCTGATACAGTAGGAACAAAAGATATTTGCAATTGGTGTGCTACAAACAATATTATGTATATAAATACAGGTGAAGCAGATTGGCCAGAGAATTGGTATAGTATTCTAACTGAGAACAAAATAAAAAATCATATGAAAGAAAAATACAAAAATACTAATAACTTAAATAAAGCTCCAATTGTTTTGCAACATGGAAATAATCCGGGTTTAGTTTCTCATTTTGTAAAAGCAGGATTAGAGTATATTGTAAATACTCAATATAAAAAAGATAAGTATCTTAAAGCACTAATTAAAAGTAATAAATTTAATGAGGTAGCATATAAATTAGGATTAAAAATAATACATGTAAATGATATTGACATTCAAGAGATTAACGATAGCTACGATGATAGTAAATTATTTAATACTTGGTGTATAGACTCTTTCTTTTTTGAAATGCTTAGTGAGGCAACAATAAATATTGGTACACATGAAAAGATAGATTTTGAAGATGAATGTAAGCTCGTAGATTATGAAGATGGTTTTTTGGAATTTAAAAAACTTGCTGTAGAAAAAAAGTGCCGTACATATTATCCAAATGGAGAATTTGAAGGATTTTTAGTTCCACATGAAGAAACAATAACAATAGCAAATAGCTTAGAGGTTAAAAGGAATGGAAAAACTATATACAGACCATCAGTGTTGTTTTTATATTCTCCATGTTATTATGCTAGAAAATATTTAAAAAAAGCTAAAGTAAATGAATATCCAAATCCTGATCCTACAAAACTTTTAGATTGTGAAAACGAAAACGGAAATACTGTTGTTAGAGGATATACATATCCGAAATATGCAGAGATTATTTATAAGGAAAAAATTTCAAAAGGAACAGAATATGTTGGAGTGTTACTTATTGGAGAAAATTTTGAACCTGTTTGGGTAGGAAATAGAATAGAGCTTTCCTTTCTATATAAAAATAAAAAAGATTCCTATTGGCAAACACCAACTATTACTCCTGTAGCAATGTCAGCACTAGCTGCAATTTGCTGGATGATAAAAAATAAAGATAGAGGTGGTATATATTTTCCAGATGATATAAATGATTATAAATATATTTTAAAAATTGCTGAAAAATATATTTCAAAAACTATTTATAAAACTTTCAAAAAAGAAGAACTTGAAGAAAAATTGAAAATTGATTTTTCAAATCTACAATCAAAAGATTTTTTTGCTTAAATAAAAAGGAATGAATCTAAAATGTTCATTCCTTTTCTATTAGTTTTTAATGACCGCCTCCGGCCACCTCCGCCACCACGGCCACCTCCGCCGTATCCGCCATGTCCACTAAAGCCACCATATCCACCACTTCTAGCAACATGTGAAGCACTACGAGTTACACTTCTAAAAGAACGAGAAGAATAGATAAAGTTTCTTGAGCGATAATAAGGGTTACTTAGCATTGGACTCATTTCTATATCTGGACATCTAATTTGTAATGCAGCTATTACTTTTTCAGAAATACCAAAAGCTGTGGCATATACTAGATATTGTTCCCATAAAGGTAATTCTATTACAGTACGTTCCTTCATAAGAGTTTCACTATTTAGGAAATTGTATAGACCTCTCCATTTAATATATTCATCTTCACCAAATTGTGTAAGTAAAATATATTTTTTAGATAATTTTCTAAGATAAATTGAGCCAAGTATGAAGGTAGCACCTAAGATAAAGAAGGCACCAAAAGCTAAATCTAAGTGTGTTTGATAAGATATAATATTTACTATAGTTACAAGTAAAATACCAAGTATTCCAAATGTTGTTGATAAAGATTTAGTTTCATGTTTTGGCTGAGTATAATCAGCCTTTTGAAAATATCCTTCTGATACACCAATATTTACTATTGATTTATCTATATTTTTAACAAAAGTATTAGTATTTTCATAGTCTGAAGAAACTTTAGATTGGAAACTACTCATAGATATTTCCTCACCATGTGAATGTCTAACAATTAAATTAAAGTATTGTTCTTCAGTTGGAGTAAGTAGTTCAAATACTTTAGTCTCTTGAGGATAAGACTCTAATATATCATTCATAATTGGTGTTGGTTTGTACTTTACAACAATTTTTACATTACTAAAAGTCCAATTTTTTAGTGGATCTATTCTATCTAATTCTATGTAACCTTTTCTAACTAAACTTAACATTATAGATGAATATCCATCTGAATCAGTTTTGTGTGGTTTATGTTTACAAAATACTAAAGTAGAAGCAAAAACTGGATCAAGATTACTTGGAATATCTCTAAAATATTCTAGTTGCATAGAAGGCTCATAAAATATATGATCCTTTCTTATTTTTTTATCTTTATTAAAGCAGTACCTTATAACTAAAAAACTAACTCCTAAGCATAAAAGAAATACTATAATTTTATTTTTTCTATAAATTTTAGGAACTGTATCGTATTCTGTTTGTTCTTCTTTAAGCTCGTCTAAGGCATTATCATTATAATAATCATTTCGAGAAGCATAATCTGTAAATATATGCCTATCTGTACCATAAGAAATTAATGAAAATTCAATATACTCATTATATGGTCTAAATTTTAGTTGTGATTCGTCTAGATTAAATGAAAAAGTATGATAGCCAGGATTTATAGTATCTGATTCTGTAAATGCAAATCTATTTGAATTTGTACCATAAGTGTAAGCCTCATAATTTCCAGCACTAGGCATATCTTTTTCTGGAATTAATATTTGTCCTTTGTAAGATTCTAAATGTTTAATTGTATTTTCTGAATAAAGAGATAAATATAGTTCAGAACAATCTTTGTAACGTAAAGCGGCATTATTCATTTCATATTCAATTTCAAAGGTAATATCTCCACGATATAAGCCATCAACATAGAAGAATACACATTCATATCTTCTAGCAGATTCGTTGTAAGGTCCTTCACTATGATACCATTTTCCAGGTCCATATCCGTCTTGCTGTATTTGTATAGTCCGAATCGTACCAATATAATTTTGAGCTTTCATCATATACAATTTCTGAACCATCTGCGAGTATTTGTTTTACCGAATTTACCTTATAATCTACTTTTACACCATCAATATAACTTTCTGGAAGATCTCTCCATAGTTCCCAAAAAAGATTATCTTTTGATGCAGCATGAATATCATAGGTTAATTTTTCTGTTATAACAACTTTGCCATTACTATCAGGCTCATCTACTAATACAGCCTTATAATCAACATCTGTTATTCTAGCATAATCAAAAGGATTAAGACTAGCATCTTCCCCAAAAAAAGTATAAAAACCTTCAAAAATAAAACTTAAATAAGGCATTGCGAAAAAGATAATAATAAGAATTATTGTTAGATTTTTTTTCATTTTTTAAATTCCTTTATATAAAATATTTTATACTGATGTCATTATATATTATAGGAAAAAGATTGTAAAGAAAATGTTTTTAGTGTAATAAATTTACTTTCACTAAAAAAGAGCTTTTACATAAAATATTAGTGATAGGAGGAATATAAATGGCAAAAATTATAGTATATAATAACGATACAGACAGAATGGAAACTTATTATAGAGGATTGTCAGAGGCAATGCCATATAATTTAAATAGAACATTAACAGTAAGAGAATTTAGAGGAGCAAGTAGAAGTGATACTCTTTGGACTACCAAAAAAACAATGACTTCTTGGAATTCTCAAAGAGCATTGTATGGTGCACCAATTCCAGTTGGATATGCTTTTA
>CALXZR010000062.1 GCA_944393295.1 uncultured Clostridia bacterium | reverse complement strand
TTTATTCGATTTTATTTAATCTAAATTTATCTTTTAAATTAGTTAGAAAGGTAATAATATCAATCATTTCCACTTATTTGTAAGGATTGGGAATTTATATAAAAATTGAATAAAATATAATCTTTATGAAATATAACTTTTCCCTGAATTTGATTTTTATGAATAGGATTATCTACTAAATTATTATTATCTCCTTTTGTTAGCAATAAATCTTCTTTTTTTTCTACAATTCTATGAGTAATTAGATAATTATCGTCATCTTCGTAGGTTATGATATCATCTACTTCATATTTATCACTTTCTTTTATAACAATCATCTCACCGGACATAATTTCTGGTTCCATACTTCCTGTAATGACTACTAAAACTGACGTTCCAAATAACTTTATTAAATTTTCTTTTAATATAAATTTTGAATATATAGTAAATAATAGAATTAAAATAAATATTGATAAAATACTTTTTTGAATAAAATTTTTCAAATACTATCTCCTTTCTTAAATTATGTTAGAAATTTAGCTTTCTACTAAAACAGCTTTTCTAGTTATCTTAGCAGAGAGCTAAGCTCTCTGTCTATTCGGATAATATATTTGGATAATATAAGGTTTAATTTACGAAAAATTGGATACTACATTACTAAAGTTTTGATTGGCTTCCTATAATTTGCAAACCAAATTGATAATTTCCAGCAGCTGTTCCGTTGACCATATCAGCATCATCGCCGTTTTCCGTTTCATATGGCCATTCCCATTCTACTGTGATGGTTTTAACTTTGTTACCTTCTGCTAAATTAATAGTTCCATTTAATTCTGTATCAGCTAACTCTTTTAAACTTGAATATGAATTATTACTATCTCTCTGTTTGAATTTCATATTAGTTGGAATATTAGTTTCCGAAACTACATTAACATCATAATCTACTCCAACTTCTGATCCAGTTGCATCTATAATAATATCGAAACTTCCATGTGTACCAGGTGCAATCTTACCTTGCACTAGACTTACTTCATTTGCAGTATCTTGTAAAGATATATTTGTAATATCGTTATTATTATCTCTAGCTACAAAAGACCATTTTGCAATTCCTACTTTTCCACCTCCATTTACAACAGTATAATATTTAGCAAAAGTATAACCAGCTAAAAATATAAAAAGTATCAAAGAAAGAATGATGAGCATTCCAATAGCTCTTTTTTTGTTCAATGGCATACCTCCCTTCTTTATTAAATTGAAGTTAAATATTTTTTAAGCGTAAAATCTCATATTTTTGAATAGACTTATTTTGCGGGGGCATAAATAAACATACAACAAAAATTTGACAAAAACTTTCTATAACTTTTCTTTTCATATTAATATTCAATTTTATTTTTTTGGAAATTCAATTACACTCCAGAATAGAGTTAATTGTTTTTTGATTTGAATATATAAAAAATTACGTTAAAAAATATTTAACTTGTTTTGAATTATAGCACGGCAATTTTTATTTGTAAAGTATTTTTTTATTTTTTTTAATATTTAAAGTTTTATTTTTTATACAAAAAAGCGTGAACAGCTGTATTTTCAGCAGTTTCACGCTTTCATATTTTTAAATTAATTCGTTTGACTTTTTTCGACATTTTCCGTATTTTTTGGCAATTCAGAGTCTTTATTAGCATTTTTAGCTATTTTGCTATGGTATATAAATACTGGGATTGCTACTAAAAGTATAGATAAATTTGTAGACAAATCTACTATATTTTCATTATGTTCTCTTTCTTGTGATAGTTCTGTTTCTTCATACTCCTCTTCAGGTAAAAGCACATCTAATCCATAATTAAAAGTTGATATAACTCCACCAATTATTGCACATAAAGCACAAATTAAAATAATGTATACATATATAGCTCTTATCGTCTCTTCAAATAAACTTTTACTTGAATCACTATTTTTTTTCTTTACAATAGCTGATACTATCATTGCAATTACAATTATTGGAGCAATTATAATTAAAACAACTATTAAAGCTACTAAAATTCCCATTTACACTACCTCCATATCTCTTTCTTTTTGTATTTTTTTCCAATGATATGTATATAAAGGTACTGCTAAAGCAATAATTGCTACATCTGTTGCAATTTCTTTAATTTGCTTTCTTTGTTCATTTCTTTTATCTATATCATTTTGAATTGAATCTTCAGCATCATAATAATAAGATGTTGTTTGTTCCTCCCTAAAAAATACATAATCAGTTGGAAAGTAATATTCTGTAATTGCACTTACTGTTGCAACAATACCTCCCACCAACATGCTAAGTGAAATAAATGATACTATATATAGATATATTATTCTTATATACTTAGCCATTTTCATCCCTCCTTAAAATAACTTATATTTATTTTATATTATAAATTATTATAAAGCAATATAAGTTATAACTTTATTTTTATACTTCTAGTTTTTTATTAAATAATATGCTATAATTTGGGTAAAATATTGGAGGTTTAAGTTAATATGAATATTGGATTTTATCCTGGAAGTTTTGATCCATTTACAAATGGTCACCTACATGTTGTAAAAACAGCTAGCAAGTTATTTGATAAAGTAATTATTGGAATTGGTAACAATTCTCAAAAAAAACGTAGATTTTCTAAAATTTTGATGAAAGAAGCTATAGAAAAAACAATAAAAAACGAACATCTTAAAAATGTTGAAATTATTTTATATGATAGTTTATCAGTTAAAGCTGCTCTTGCTTGCAATGCTAATTTTTTAATTCGTGGCTTAAGAAATGATATGGATTATAGCTATGAAGAAAATTTAGCTCAAATAAATGAAGAAATTGCAAATATAGACACAATTTATATTAGGGCTGGATTACTTGGTTTTATAAGTTCTAGTATGGTTACAGAACTCTTAGAAAGTGGTCTAGATACACAAAAATATTTGCCAAAAGATATATTAGATTCTATAAAAAGCTAACTCTATTCTCAAAACATGCAAAAAATAACACTTTAAAAAAGTGTTATTTTTTCTTTTTTATTCAAAGTTTAATTACTTTCGCTCCTTGCTCTATCTTTACTTGTATCTTCTAATATTACATCTCCATCATGAAGTGTTTTAAATTTAATATTATTTTTTATACAAAATTCTACAGAATCATCTATCAATTTTGTTTCTTTATGATTCGATTTATAATGTGGAAGAAATATATAATCAAAATATCCTAATCCCTCCCATATTGTCTCTATCCCATATGGATTAATATTTGGATCATCACACACATCTAATCCATGCATATCTTTTGCTAGTACACATATTCCAGCACTATATCCTGCGTATAAATAATTTGGATTGTTCTCTATTGACTTTAAAAACTTATCAAATCCGCTTAAAAACATAGCTTGTCTTAAGGCAAATGTATTTCCACCAATTACATAAAAAGCACTAAATTTTTCTAATCTTTCATATAATTCTTCTTTATTATTAAAATAGTCTTTTAAAGAAATTACTGTAACTTCAAATCCTAAATCTTCTAATTCTTTAACATCTTTTTGTATTCCTTCTGTTTTTCTTTCTCCTTCTGGATAAATATCTCTTGAATTAGGTATTAAGCAAATTTTATTATTATGCTCTACAATCCATTTTTTCAATTCTTCTGCTTTATTTCCAACTTTATACGAAGATAAATATAATTTCATTTTTTTCACCTCATATATTTCTTATGTATAGAATTATATAATATTTATAATAAAATTACTAGCATAGATATAAAAAAATAACAGATAATTTCTTATCTGCTATTTTTGGCTCCTTTGCGAGAGACGTTTTCGAAAAGTCTATCGCAAAAAAGTTACTTATTTCCGTTTCAAATGTAGTTATAGCAATATATTGCAAAAATCGTATATACAAGTTGGCAATTTTTTACTACAACTGTTGTTTATAATTTAACATAAATCTTTAAGATTTACAATAGTTTTTGAAAAGTTTATATTTTAATAATCGCTACTATAGCATTTTCTAATAATTCGTCATATTCTTCTTTCGCAACACCCAATATTTCAAACGATTTTAACTGTTCTTTCATTTCAATAAATCTATGAATCTCTATATTTTTAAATCCTATTTTCATCATAAATGATTTTATATGTTCTATATCATCAAATCTATCTTGTAAATCATTTCTTGAGGTAACTTGATTTAAGTTATTATTAAAATCTGGTAAGCATTCATTTTGCTTTTCTATGAACTTTTTAGGTGTAACATCACAAGTAATCCATACTCCATTGTATTTTTTTAATACATTATAAATATTTTTTGCAACAATCTCTTTTTCTTCAAAAGTTAGGTATCTAAGTAATCCTTCATTTATTATTGCTAATTCTTTATTTTTATCAAGAAATTTACTACATTTTTCGAAATCTGCATAGTTTAATGCATTACCACTTGTTATATGTAAAGTGTTAGGAATATTAGCAATATCTTTTAGTAATCTAATCTTATTTCTAGTGACTTCTTCTAAGTCCATTTCAATATACTCATATCCTTTTTGAGCATATATTATACCTCTTGATGAATAACCAGCTGCAATTTCAACTACCTGTTTTATATTTAAATCATCCAGTATTTTATTAGTTAGTTTATACCTTGCTTCTATTTCTGGTGCTAATAATTTATTCAATTTCACAT
>CALXZR010000061.1 GCA_944393295.1 uncultured Clostridia bacterium | reverse complement strand
ACATTAACAATATTTGCAATATATTTATTACTTGCAAAACAGCTTTTAGTTTCTTCACTTAAATATAAAATTATCGCAAGTATTATTTTTTCTTTATCTGATAATTCTCCATTTAATAAAATTTCTGATGGAATCCATAGTCCTTTTAATCTTTGCATTTCGCATTCTCCTTTCTTTTGTCTTTTATTCGCTTCACATTCGATTTTGTGGTTTTTAAATTTGTTTTTAGTATAATTAATTTTAGGTCAAAAAAATAAAGCCTTAAGATTTTATCCTTAAGGTCTTATAAACAATGTGTAATCATTGTTTATTCTAACTATTAAATTCTTTCTAATCTATTCATAACTTTTAAAAATTTTTCTCCACTTTCACAATAGATTTTAGATTCATGACTTGTATTTCTTATATAATCCATCCCCAGCAATTTTCTACATATTTTTTCTCCATGTATAGTACTCGCATCTGCCATTACTTTTTCAATTCTTATATTTCTCTCTATTAACAAATTAAATAGGCTAATACAACCTTTTAGCAATGTAGTAATCACTTTATAGTTATTTCTATATTTCTTATCAATTGATATCGAAGATAGATATATATAGTAAGATTTATTATTTTCGTATTTTTCTATTTGCTCATATACTACATCTGCTTCATTCATTCTATTTTCATATATATCGTCAAATACATCTTTCTTTAAAGGTAATACATTTACACTAGCTATAATTACATTGTCACTAGTTCTCACTCCTATACATGTTAAGTTATTTCTTTGATACCATCTCATTACTTCTTCTGCTTCAGTGATATTTTCATTAGGAAAATACGAATGTTCTATATCTTCCATTATTTTAAAATCTTTCAAATCAAATTTATAATCTATTTTTAATTCATCCATAATACATTCTTTTTCTTTATAAAAGATACTCCTTTATTTCACAATTTTTTAATCCTCTATTTAAAAATTTTCCATCATTTATTCCATTAAAATATCCATTAAATGCTTTTGAAACCCCACTATGAGCTACAATTAAAACACTTTTATAATCTTTTGTTTTAAGTTCGTCTAAAAAATCATAAACTCTGTCAAAAAACAATTTTATATTTTCTGATGTACCATATTTTATCATAGTATTATAATTCCAATATTCTTCTCTATTTGTCACTTCTAATGGTTTGCCACTTAAATCTCCACAACTTCGTTCTCTTATTCTTTCATCATAAATAATCTTTTGATTATTCACATTTATAATTTTTGCCGTATGTTTCGCTCTATTTAATGGAGAACATATAATAACATCAAAATTCATGTTTTTTATTTTATCTCTTAACTCTTCGGCTTGCCTTATTCCTAAATCTGTTAAATCCTCATCAGTTGTATTGTATTGTTTTAAAGCATTATGAGGAACTTGTCCATGTCTTACTATATATACATTCATATCTATTATTCTCCTAAAATTATAAATAACTTTTTTATTTGTTTTATTCTATCATATTATTAAAACAAAAAAAAGTATTCCAAGCTATTTTGCTTAAAATACTTTTTAAAATTATTTTATAATCATTCCCAATTTCACAACTGGATTTTTCTCTGCTAGAAAAACTTTCTTTATTTCAATACTTTCAGGAATAACTTGTCCAATTTTCAAACCGTTCTTGAGTGTTACTTCCGTGTGTACTGTACTTTTACTTATTCCAAATTTTTTAGCAGCACCACGAACTGTATCCTTAGAATCTATAATATACTGTGCTAAATTAATAACACGTTCCTCAATAGAAATTTCTTTCACCTTAAGTCAACCCCCATACGAATATTTTTGTTTAATTGTATTCGTATGTTTTGACTATTATTCCATCTTAGCTATTTATACTTACAAACAGCTTATCTTTTTTAATCAGTATTTTTATATTGATCTAAAAAATGATATACTTTCTCTCCCTTTTTATATGAAATTAGAGTATCTAAATTTACATTTTGAACACTATTAAAAATATTTACATCTATATTTTCATAATCTTTTTTTAATTTTTTAATTAATTTTTTCATTTCTTCTCTCTTAGACATACCTTCTTTATTATCTGTAAGTGTATATTGTTCTGTAAATCTACATGCACATTGTATAAAATCTAAATTATTTTTATCTTTCCATCTTATAATATCGTCTTCTCTAACAAAATATAAAGGTCTAATTAGCTCCATTCCTGGATGAGAAGTACTTTTTACTTTTGGCATCATAGTTTGAATTTGAGCTCCGTAAAGCATTCCCATTAGTATTGTTTCTATTACATCATTAAAGTGGTGTCCTAAAGCTATTTTATTACAGCCTAAAGACTTAGCATTTTCATATAAATATCCTCTTCTCATTCTTGCACATAAATAGCAAGGACTATCCTCTATATGTACTACTCTATTAAATATATCTGTTTCAAACATTTTAATTGGTATATTTAAAATTTTACTATTTTCTATAATTTTTTGCTTATTTAGTTCATTATAACCAGGATTCATAACAATAAATTCTACATCAAAGTTCATTTTTCTATGTTTTTTTAATTCTTGAAAGCATTTTGCAAGTAGCATAGAATCTTTTCCACCTGAAATACATATAGCTATCTTATCTCCTTCTTGTATCATCTCATATTCTGTTATTCCTTTTATAAATCTTTTCCAAATTTCTTTTCTATAGGTTTTTGTTATTGTTTTTTCTATTTCTTCATATTTTTCCATTATAGACCTCTTATATCAAATTTTGCATTTTACAATTTATCTATATAATTGTTAATTTCTTCTTCATCTACTCTCATTGCTAGTATAGTTTCTTCTATTAGTTTATCTAAGTCCCAACCTAGCATTTGTGCTCCATCTTCAATTACTTTTCTTGAACAACCTGCTGCAAATTTTTCATTTTTAAATTTCTTTTTTACAGATTTTAGCTCCATATCTTGTACACTTTTAGATGGTCTCATTAAAGCTGCAGCTCCTATTAAACCTGTTAGTTCATCTGTTGCATATAGTATTTTTTCCATCTCATGCTCTGGTTTTATATCTACTGTTAAATTATATCCATGGCTTGCTACTGCATGTATTAATTTTTCGTCAATTTCTTTTTCTCTCATTATTTCCTGAACCTTTAAGCAATGCTCATCTGGATACATTTCAAAATCTAAATCGTGTAATAGTCCAACAATTCCCCAGAAATCTTTTTCTTCTCCATAGCCTAATTTTTCTGCAAAATAATTCATTACGCCTTCTACTGTTAAAGCATGTTTTATATGAAATTTATCTTTGTTATATTCTTTTAATAATTCTAAAGCTTCTTCTCTATTTAAATTTTTCATGTTTTTCCTCCTAAATTACATCTATCTAAAAATATTATTTTATTTCTTTTACCGTGAAACCTATATTTTCAATTGCTTCTTTTATTTTATTATTATCTATTTCAATATTACTATCTATCTTTGCTTGTTTTTCCTCTAAGCTTACATCTACACTATTTACTCCTTCTATTTCTTTTAAAGCCTTTTCTACACTCATTTTACAATGATTACATTGCATTCCTTCAATAACTATTGTTTTCATAAAATTTTCCTCCTTGTTTAATTTTTTATTTGAAATTTCACATTTTTCATCACATACATTTTCTATATTATTATTTTCGTATTTTTTACTTTTAAAATTTTTTAATCTTAAAGCATTTGTAACAACACATACAGAGCTTAAACTCATTGCAGCAGCTCCTATCATTGGATTTAGTTTTAATCCAAATGCATTATAAAAAATTCCAGCAGCAACAGGTATACCTATTGCATTATAGAAAAATGCCCAAAATAGATTCATCTTAATATTTTTTATAACAGCTTTACTTAAATCTATTGCAGATACTACATCTAATAAACTATTTTTTACTAAAATTATATCAGCAGACTCTATTGCTATATCTGTTCCAGAACCTATTGCAATTCCAACATCTGCTCTTGCTAAGGCTGGGCTATCGTTAATTCCATCTCCTACAAAAGCTACTTTCTTTCCTAATTTTTGTAAATTAGATATTTCTCTTTCTTTATCTTGTGGCATAACTTCTGAAATAACCTTGTCTATTCCCAATTGCTTAGATATATTTTCTGCTACTAATTTATTATCTCCAGTTAGCATAATAGTTTCTATATTTTTGTTTTTTAGGCTTTGTATTGCTTCGTAGCTATCTTTTTTTACAACATCTGCAACAGCAATTATTCCTAGTAATTTATTTCCTTTAGAAAAATACAATACTGTTTTTCCTTGTTTTAATAGTTCTTCACTTTTTTCTTTTATGGTATTTATGTCTATATTATTTTCCTCCATAAATTGTCTATTTCCACCATAATACTCTACACTTTTTATCTTAGCTTTTATTCCTCTTCCTGCAACAGCTTGGAAGTCTTCAATCTCTTGAAGCTTTATGTTTTTTTCTTCTGCAAAATTTACAACTGCTTCTCCTAAAGGATGTTCAGATTTCTTCTCTATTGAAGCTGCAATCTTTAAAAGTTCTTCGTTATTTTCTGAATATACATCTGTAACTTTAGGCTTTCCCTCTGTGATTGTACCTGTTTTATCTAATACAACTGCATCTACTGAATGTAGTAATTCCAAGCTTTCTGCAGACTTTATAAGTATTCCAAGCTCTGCTCCTTTACCAGTTCCAACCATTATAGCAACAGGTGTTGCCAAACCCAAAGCACATGGACATGAAATAACTAAAACAGCAATTCCTATGCTTAGTGCAAACTCAATAGGCTTACCTACTATTAGCCAAATTATAGTTGCAAGTACTGCTATGGCAATTACACAGGGTACAAAAATACCACTAACTTTATCTGCTAATTTTGAAATTGGAGCTTTTGAATTACTTGCCTCTTCTACCAATCTTATTATTTGAGAAATAGTTGTGTCTTCTCCTACTTTTGTTGCCTTTATTTTTAAATATCCATTTTTATTTATAGTTCCAGAAACTACTCCATCTTGAACTACCTTTTCTACTGGTATACTTTCTCCTGTGATACTAGATTGATCTATATAGCTACTTCCTTCTATAATGATTCCATCTACCGGAATAGTATTTCCTGGTTTTACTATTACAATGTCATCTTTTAGAATATTTTCTACTGGAACTTCTACTTCTACATCATTTTTTAAAACTATTGCCGTTTTAGGTACTAAATTAATAAGTTTGCTTATTGCATCACTAGTTTTACTTTTAGATTTTGTTTCTAAATATTTTCCTAATGTAATTAATGTAAGAATTGTACCTGCAGATTCAAAATATATATCCATTGTATATTTTTGCACTAAATCTATATCTCCATGTCCTAATCCATATCCAATCATATATATAGCATATATACCATATACAATTGCTGCAGATGAACCAATTGCAATTAGAGAATCCATATTAGGAGAAGCTTTAAATAATCTTTTAAATCCTACTATAAAAAAGTTTCTATTTACATATACAATTGGCAATAACAATAAAAATTGTGTAAAAGCAAAATTTATTGCATTTTCATTTCCATGAAAAATATTTTCTACAAAATGTGGAATTGGCAAAGCGAACCATTCATAAAACATATGATACATTGCTATATACATAAGAGGAATTAGAAAAATTATTGATATAATTAATCTTTTCTTCATAGCTTTCAAAGTTTGCTCTACATTATTTGTTTTTGGCGAAGTTTTATCTTTCTTTTTTTCTTGTAAACTAGCTCCGTAACCTACTTCTTCAACTGCCTTTATTATTTTTTGAGTATCTAATAGCTTTTCGTTATACTCTACTACCATACTATTTGACAATAAGTTTACATTTACATTTTTTATTCCTTCTAATTTTCTTACAGCTCTATCTACATGAGATGAACAACTACTACAAGTCATTCCTTGTATATTAAAAGTTTCCTTTTTCATATTTTACACACTTTCCTTACAATTAATTTATTGTAATTTTTTTATTAGCTTCATTACATCATCTAAAATATCTAAGTTACCCATTTGTATATCGTAAGCAACACAAGTTTTCAAATGATTTTCTAATACATGATTTCCTAAACTTTTTAAAGAATTATTTACTGCAGCAATTTGTACTAATATATCAGCACAATATCTATCGTTTTCAATCATTTGACTAATTCCTCTTACTTGACCTTCTATTATATTTAATCTTTTTATTAGATCTTTTTTCTCTAGCTCTGTTCTATGTGTGCTTTTTCCACTACCTTGACAGCACATCTCTTGCTTTCCACATTTTTCACATTCCATTATATTATCTCCTTAAATTTAAATCTTTAAGCATTCTATTTTCCAATTTAGTATATACCCCTATGGGGTATTTGTCAATATAAAATTCTATCTATAAATCAAAAAAATAAGACTAAGATTTTTTAAACGATAAAGTCGCATAAAAAAATCTTAATCTTCTAATATTCTTCAATTTTCACATATACTCTTTCTTCTTTTGAATATCTTTTTTCTACTTCTATTTTAGTTATTTGATTATCGTCCTTAAAAGCAATTTTATTTAGTGCATCTAAAATAATTTTTACAATATTATCTATGTCTGGTTTTTTAGTTGGACTTATTATATTATTTAGCATATCTTCTTCATTTTTTTTACTAGTATTTTTTGGTATTGCGAAATATGCTATTATTTTTACAGAAGTTCTATTTTCTATCTTTTCTGATTTTGGATATTTTAACCAAAAATATTGCTTTACTAATTCTTCATAATCTTTTGTTTTTGCTGGTGTATAGGCTATACAAGTATTAGTGTTTACTCTAGGTCTTCCTTTTCCAGTTACTTTTCCTGGTATTTCAAATTCATATATCATTTTAATTTATTTCCTATTTATCTAATTATATTTATTACAAAATTTATTTTATATTATATCAGCTATTTTTGTCAATCTTTATATATATGAAAACACAGGGGAAGTAGCCCTCCCCTGTGTATGGTTAGTATTAGACTTCGTATACAATTGCATTCAATCCGGACAATACAATTTTTTTCTTTTCCTGTCCATTTTCTGTATAAGTCCTAACCGCATTGTCTTTTTGCTTTCGTTTTATCTGGAAAATAATCTTCGGTTGTTTTACGACCTCCTCTGCCGTCTCTCCGTTTACTTTTGTCTCTGCAAACAAAGAGGTAATGTCTTTTTCTTCCGTAGAAAAATTCAAGCAAACTCGAAGCTTTTTACAACTTAAAGTTCTTTCGTACAAAAGAAAATCGCTTTGGCAAACTAAGATATCGAACTCTGCTTCAGCTAAAAGTTTTTGTTTTTTAAAACGTGTAGCACACAGTCTTCTCATGGGCTTTAAGATTTTTTTATCCATTCTATCCCATGGAAAGCAAGCTCTGCAAAACGGATCTGCCATTCCTTGCATACCGACTTCATCACCATAGTAAATTGACGGTATACCTGGTAGGAAAAAGATTGCTGTATAAGCAAGTAGCAATCTACTTCTTCCAAGAATATATTCTTCCTTGCTCAAAGTATTATGCTCTGTTTGCCACTGCCTTGAATGGTCATCTTTTTCTGGACCTACAAGCTTTGTAATTGCTCTTACAGTATCATGTGTTGAAAGAAAATTCATCACAGAATACGCAACTTCTTTTGGATAGTTTTCCTTAAAGATTTCTAGGCAAGTGTTTTTAAATTTAATTGCCCAATCACCACCATAGCGAATGTATGGCAGAATTAAATCTCTTATAGGATAGTTCATCACAGAAGTTGCCTGTTTTCCTTGCATATATTCCATAAAGGTACTGTATGCCCATTTGCAACTAGCATCCTCCCATACCTCTGGAATAACAACCGCTTTATCGCCTCTTTCTTCTACTGAAATTTGATACATTTCTTCTCGAACTTCATTTTGAAGCTCGTCAGCAACGTCTTCTCTTACGCCATCAATATTCCAAACTTGATACCAATATCTTAAAACGCCCTCTTTGCCTAAGATATATTCTCTAAGACTTTCAGAGCTATAGTTCAATTTTGGAATACTCTGGTCTCCCCACCAATCTGCATATTCTGTAGGATTTTCCTTGTTAAAGTAAAACCAATCTCTAAACGGACTGTTTTCACTCTGATAGGCTCCATTTGTACCATGTTGATTCTCTTTATCAAAATATATACTATCAGAACCCACATGGTTAAATACCCCGTCTAATATGAAAAGCATTCCGTTTTTATGCAGTTTATTGATGAGATTTTTGAATTCTTCTTCAGTTCCTAATACTGGATCAACTTTTTTGTAATCCATTGCAGCATATCTGTGGTTTTTGCTGGATTGCACAATTGGATTTGAATATATAGCGCTGACTTTAAGCTTTTTCAAATACTCAATTACATCTGCAATTCCATTAAAATTTCCACCAAAAAAGTCTGTGCTTATTCTTTTATCATAGTAAGGCATCTCTCCCCACTTACGATAAATTCTGTCTTCTGGTAATTTGCTTTCTGTCTCTCCTTTCCTAAAACGATCTGGAAAAATTTGGTACATAATACCCTTTTTCATAGTTGGATGTGTTTTTATCTTCTCGTAAACAGTAAGCCTCCAAGGAAGATTGTTTAGGTCTGACGTAACTTGACCTTCAAAGCTTCCCCAAAACCTTCTTACATAATACTTCTTATCATCTTTCAGAAATTCAAAGAAATACTCGTAAGTTGCTTCTTCTTCAAAAGAACATTCTATACTATAAATAATCGCCCCATTTTCTTCGGCCAATATCTTCATTGGTATTTTTAATTCTTTTTGCTCACCTAATTTAAAAAGAATAAGGTTTACATCTCTAAGGTTTCCACGTTTTTCCAGCTTGATTTTCAGTTGCAATTGTCCTTTTTCTATTGGTCCAATTTTACTTTTGAACCAAAGATTTTGGCTATCGAATACTGCCATTTTATTACGCTCCTTTCCATTCATAAAAACAGCATTGTTAACCTTGGAACAACTATAAAATATCACGGTATATTTTAAAAGTCAATAAAATTATTATTCCAAAATTATAAAATCACTAAAATTAATAAAAGGATAGCAACTTGCTATCCTCGTTTTGTAGATATTATTTTAATTTCTTCATTGTTTCTTCAATATCATCTATCATTTTTTCATTTGAAATCAATTTTATATCATCATTTGTATATCTTGGAATTAAATGCAAGTGATAATGTTTTACTTCTTGTCCTAATCCATTATTTTGAACAAGAGTTAATCCTTCACAATTTAATTTTTCTTTTAAAACTACATATAGGTTTTTAGCCACTATATTTATATGCTTTAAAGTTTCTAAATCAATATCTTCTATATTTGTATAATGCTTTTTTGGAACTACTAGTAAATGCCCATTTGATTTTGGACTTATATCTAAAAAAGCTTTTACTAAATCACCATCATAAATAGTGTTACTTGGAATTTCTCCAGAAATAATTTTACAAAATAAACAATCCATATTTTATCCTTCCACTTTTTTGTTTTTTGCATTTAATTTTATAAGACTTTTTAATATTCCTGTTTTCTTTTTCTTTGGTTTGCTACTGTCCTTCACTGCTGCTAAAGCTGCTTTTAAATCTTGCTGTGTCTCTTTTGCCTTTAAAATTGGTTCTAATAAAGACTCTTCTACTTCTATTTCTTCATCGTAATCTTCTAACTCTTCATCTTCATAAGGAATATCTTCATTGTCTTCTAATTCTTCATCTTGCTCAGTTTCATCATCTTCTAGTTCTTCAATTTGATTTTCAATTCCAGAAAATTCATCATCTTCATTGCTTTCGTTGTTATCTTCTTCTACTTTTTCATTTTCCTCTGCTGTAATCTGTTCTATAGTTGTCGCTTGTGGTAGTTCAAGTTCAACAGTCTCTGCAACAACAGTAGTTTCTTTGTTTTCCTCATTATTGGCAACTTCAAATTCCTCTAAATCTTTATTGTATGTTTCTGTAATTATCTGATAAAAAGCTGTATAAACTTCTCTAATTCCTTCTACTCTCCAATAATTTGAATTTATTACAGTAGCAGCATTTAAATTTAATTTTGTTGCTTCTTCTTCAAATTGTTGTTCTTTCTCTTCTATTTTTCTTAAATAGTCTTTATTGTATAACTCTTTATATGCTCTCTTTGCGGATCTTCCTGCCTCTTCTCTTAATATTAGTTCATATAAATTATTCATTTGTGCGACATCTAAAATTAAATTTTTACAAGCTTCTATCATTAATTTTCTATGTACTTTTTTACCATGCATTACTGGTAATCTTTCATTATCTAAAAATTGAATTAAATATTCTCTTTCTGCATTAAAGAATTTTAATTTAGCTGTATTATCTCTTCTCCATTTTCTATGTCTATCTAATTTTAGAGTATCATTTTCTATTTCATCTAATAATTTTTTAGTTTTATCATAGATTATAACATAGCAATCTGCTTCCTTTTTAGAAATTTCAGTTGCAAACTCAGATGCTTTTGAAACAACATCAGAATCAAAAGGAACTTTTTCTTTTTCTCCATTTTTTGTAATTACTTCTATTAATTCTCTTTTTATTTTTCTAATTTCTTCTGTAGTAATTTCTCTAACATAATCTAAAATTTCTAAATTTATTTCTTCAAAATTATTTTTTGTAATTTCTAAAAATTTATTATATTCATCTTCTGCTTTTTGTTTTCTTTTTAAAGCTTCATCTAATAGATTCTTTTTCTCTTGGTATTTTGAAACTGTGCTTATAAATTTTTCTCTCAATTCTAATAAAGCTGTCTGTGTCTTTGAAATATCACTTTCTATTTTTAATAAACATTTTTCTAATTCTTCTACATTTTCTTCTATATTTGAGAAAATCATATTTCTGCTATACTCTAATTTTGCATTTCTCTTATATAATTTTTCTTGCATTTGCTGTATAGCAACTAAACCGAGCTGAAACTTCTTCAAACTCTGCTGATATCTTTTTTTCTTCTTCAGCTTCTATTTGAAATTGTTCTATTTTTTCAAGTAAATTACAATAATTCTCAAAATTAGTTTTTAAATTATTAGGTTCTTGATATCCAAATTTTTTGCAAAAATATCTTTCTAATACTATTGCATTTCTTTCATACATAATAACAGCTCCTCCATATTACGACACAATTTTACTTTATTATATATGTAATTTTTATAAAAGTCTAGTAAATTTTTCTTTTTTTAGATTAAATATTAAAGAAGTATGTTGCTTCTAAATCCGCTTCATGTAAGACTAAAGCAAGTGGGTACTTTTTAAAAGCTTGTCCTAAAGTTGAATATTGTTCCTTTGGCTCTGTAAACCCCATATGCCAACGAATACAATATTTTTCTTCACCAGTTAATTTCATGTATTCTGTAAGCATCATTACAGACTTTTCTCCATGTCCATAAGGAATTGTATCATCTACAGTATAATAAGGTACTTTTTCCCATTCTCCTAAAGCGTTTTTTGCATTTCTATAATCTGTTTTATAGAAATTAGCTTTGCATATATCGTGTAAAAGTGCAATAATTTTTACAGTATCTTCTGATACTTCTAATTCTATTGGTAAATGCTTAACTTTTTCTTTTAAAATTTCATATACTTTCATACTGTGCTCAAGTAATCCACCTTCATATGAACCATGAAATTTTGTACTAGCTGGTGCTGTATAAAAATCTGTTTTTTCTAAAAAGGCAATAACATCTTCTATTCCCTCTCTTTTTGTACTTAGTAATAAATTAATAAATTCTTCCTTCATATAATTCCTTTCTTTTTTACATTAATGCTTTATCTATATTAATATCTTTTGATAGTTTTTTTTCTAGTTTTTTAGAATACTTGCTCTCAGCCAAATTTAAGTACTTCAAATTTGGTAAATTTGCTATTTCTAAGCTATGAGTTAATTTTATATCTCTAAAATATAATTTTTCAATAGTTTTAAAATATGAAATTCCTTTTAAGCTTATTTTTTTGCTATTTCCTACCTTTAAGACTTTTAATTTTTTTAATTTACTTATATAGTATAGTTTAAAATTTTTACAATGACTAAAAGAAATTAATTCTAAATTTCCTTGCAAGGTAGATTTAGAATTAATTTTACAATTAGACATTTGTACAGCACGCAAACTCTCTATTCTATTTAAAATATTAGTTTCATAGTTTCTAATATTAAAGTTTTGCAAACTTAAAAATTTTAGATTTTTAAATTTTTGAAAATCTTTAAAATCGTAATCATAGTTCTGTAAATTAATGTCTTTTAAATTTAAAGATATTTCTTCTATTCTATTTAAATCTTTTTCTGATAATTCTTCTCCCTCAGCTTTATTTAATTTAATTAATAAATACTTTTTTAATCCTCTACTTATCATTTAAGAAAGCTCCTTTAATTTTCTTCGTCATTCTCTCCTTTTGGAAGAGCCTTTCTTTTATTTATAGAAAACATTCTTTTTAAGCTATTTATAGCATTATATAAATATACTTTTGTAACTTTTGTTGAAAATATACCAGTTCTAAAAAAGCCATTAATTGCTTTTCTGTTTACAGTATACATACAGTAATTTACCTTACTATATTTTCTTTTGTGAGTTTGATAAAATTCTTTATCATTTACTAAACAATATGGTGCTTTTTTCTTTAGTATATTTTTATTAATTAAAGTTTTAGAATCTAAAGCAATATCTACATTATACCAATTATTCTCAATTTTTACTTGATTCCAATTTATCTCATCATCTGATTTAACTAGAGTTCCTGTTATTATATTAGACTCAATATTTAAACATGCTAGACAATTCTTTAAAATTTCAGCAAAACCTGCATTTATACAGTGTTTTTCTATTAAACCATTTTCTAAATTACTAGCTTTAGATTCATTAGTATCGTTATAATTTTCTATATTATCTTCTAGAAATTCATCATAAGAAATATGTTCTGATAAAATTTTATACATTTCTAAAAATTTTTCGATTTCTAAGCTATGTGAAGATACCTTTTGTATTAATTCATCAATGCATTCTCTTATTTTTATATATCGATCTATTAAATAGCAATTCTTATCTTTGTCATAGTGTAACACACCATCAAAATCTAATATATTTATATATTTTATTTTTAAAGATTCTTTTAGGTATTCTGCTTGCAATTTATCTAAAAATGATACATCTTTTATAGCTATACTTATATTTTTTTTAACTTTTTTTAAATCGTCTATATATTTCTCGAATTCAATTTTTTGATCTATTATTAGTAATAATTTATCTATTTGGGCTAAATCTATTTGTTTTGTACATTCCCCTAAATCTGCTACATCTATAGTTAATTTTATTTCTCCGTTTTCATCTACTTCTAATGTGTTTTCTATATTTGATATTGTATTTACTGAAGGTAAAGACAATACTATATTCTTTTTGTATGCTCCTTTAAGCAATATAGCAGCATCTTTAAATTCTATAGTATTATTTTCTATGTTTACTCTTCTTAAATTTCTATTTTCTAATAAAAATTCTAAATCTCTTAAACAGCCATTTTCTATTTTTATTAAATTAATTATTTCTAATTCTTTAAATACTTTTAAAATATTTATTGAATTTTTATACAAACATATTGAATTTAAAGTTATAGCTCTTATTTTATCCGGTTTTTCAATAGAATCAAAAAATGCTTTTATATCACAATATCCTATATTGTTTAAAGAAATCATTTTTAAGTTGATTAGCTTTTTCATTGAAGTTTTATTTGGTAATTTAACACCTTCTAAAATTAAATTTTCTAATAAATATGGCTTACAAATGCTTATTAGAACGCTACTTACATTAAGTCTTGCATCACCTTCTATAATCAAAGTTTTTATATTAGTAAATAAACTTATTATATTAAAAATTTTTGAATTATTTTCTATAAAGCTTACTGTTAATTCTTCTACAGTGTCTAAATGTTTTGCCATTAAAGAATCAAAATCTTTAAATACATTATTATCTAGTTTAAATTTCTTTGAAGTTTCTTCCATTCTCATACTCCCAAAATTAATATGTTATGATAAACTCCTTTATCATCTGTGCTAAGCTAGAAGGATTTGTAATAGGTATCATATGATCTCCTTCTATAATTTTTACTTGTTGCAAATTAGTATTTCCAAGCATACTATAGCTGTATTCTTCGTAATCTTTTGAAATTAAATTTTGATTTTTTTGGTTCTGATACTTTTCTACAGTTTCAGTAGTTAAAATTTCTAATACTGGTAAATACTCAGGATATACATAGTCTTTTTCAGCAGTTGCATTTTCTTGAATTTTTTTAATTTCTTTAACCATTGTTCCTGTTAAGTATCCAATACCAATACGCTTTCTATATTCTTTAATATCTGCTTCTGTATAATTAGAATCAACTTGCATTTTATCTATATAAAATGTTTCTGGTTTTACATAGCTTAATATTCTTGCAAATCCAGTAAATTCTGCAATTGATGAAACTTGTACATTAGTTTTAGTTCTATTTAATTCTTCTATAAATTCACTTTCGCTAGTCATATTTGGCATTAAGCCATCAATTGAAATAATTGCACTAACATCTTCTGGATACATTTTCTGATATTTAATTGCATAAACATTAGAAATTGAATGTGGTACTAATGTATATGGACCTGATATTCCTGCATCAGTAAGTGCTGCTTTTACTTCTTTTACTATATTTTCACTTGTACGTTCTGTATTGGCTTTCAAGCTATAACCATATCCTAAATATTCAACAATTACAACTCTACAATCAGTACTTAAATAATTTGCAAGTGATTTATATTCTAATACAGGTGATTGCAATCCAAAACCACTTAAAATAACTAAAGTTTTCTCTCCTTGACCAATAGAATATACATTCATCATTCTATTGTCACCTGCATTATACAGTTTTTTGTATTGACCAGTATATTTTCCTGATACCTCATTTATTTTCAATAAATTATGAGCAATTCCAACTGTAAAAGCTAGTATAAGTACAGTTACTAATACTGCAACTAAAAAATCCTTTAAAATATCAAAAAATATACTGATTCTTGTTACAATTTTATTCATCTTTTGTTTATTCTCCCACTACATAATTTGTACTATAAGCAGTACCATCTATTTCAACAAATACATTTACTACCTGTTTTCCTTTGCTACTATCTACCTTTACTTTAAAATCTGAAACATTTTTACATAATGCTATTTTATTATAGTAAAGAATATTACCTTCGTGTACAAATGTATTTTTATTGTTTGAAGAGTCTTTAAAGGTAATATAATTTGAACCTGTTGACAAATCTGTTGTATCATATTTAAAAACTTGATTTCCTGATTTTTTTACCTCATTTGCCATATAAAGATTTAATTTATTATAATATGAACTACTACCCATATCTGTATTTATTACTTTTAAATTGTTATAGAAAAAAGTTGTTATTACTGCGACAACGCCTGTAACGGCTAAAAAACTAGCTACATAAATAACTAAGCTTAGCATCGTAATTCCCTTTTGTGATTTCATAAAATTCACCTCTTTATAACTATATATTAAATTGGAAATATTCGCAAGGTTTAATGGGAATTTTTTATAAAAATTTAATATAAAAAAAGAATAAAATTTTCTAAGTGGCAAAGCCACATAAGAAAATCTAATTTTTCCATAACTATCTTCTAAGGAAACTCACCACTATCGTGGATGACTTTCCTTAGAATATAAAAAAACCTAAATTATTAGACAAAAGTTTAATAATTTAGGTTCACTTATAGATTTAAATATTTTTCTTTTTAAAATAATTTTTTAATTATTTTAATTCAACTGTTGCACCAGCTTCAACAAATTTAGCTTTCATTTCTTCAGCTTCTGCTTTTGCAACTGCTTCTTTAACTGTTTTTGGAGCTCCGTCAACTAATTCTTTAGCTTCTTTTAATCCTAAACCTGTAACATCTCTAACAACTTTGATTACAGCTATTTTGTTTGCTCCAGCTTCTGTTAATACAACATCAAATTCTGATTTTTCTTCAGCTGCTACAGCTCCTCCTGCTGCAGGTGCTGCAACTGCTGCTGCAGTTACTCCATATTTTTCTTCAATTCCTTTTACTAATTCTGATAATTCAACAACTGTTAAGCTATCGATTTCTTCTAACATTTTATCTGTTTTTTCACTCATTTTTAAATCCTCCATTTTATTTATTTTTTAATAATTTTTTAATTTAAACTGATTTTATTCTGCTTCTTTCTTAACACGTACAGCATCAAGTGTAGCAGCAAGTTTTGAAACATTTGCAAGTAAACATCCAGCAAGTTTTGCGATAAGTTCTTCTCTTGATGGAAGTTGTGCAAGAACTGTTAATTCTTCCTCGCTTGATACTTTTCCTTCTAATACACCAGATTTAATAGTATAGAAGTCCTTATCTTTAGCATAATTATAAATAGCTTTTAATACTGGTAAGTATTCTTCCTTAGCTATAATAACTGCTGTTGGTCCTTCTAAAACTTCTTCTGGAAGTTCGTATCCACATTCTTTTAATGCTCTTCTTGTAATGTTGTTTTTAATTACAAGATACTCTCCATTTGCAGCTCTTACAGCTTTTCTTAAAGCAGTATCATCTGCAACATTAATTCCTCTATAATCTGTTAAAAGAATTAAACTTGCATCTTTCATTTTTTCAGCTAATTTTTTAACTTCTTCTTCCTTTTGTTTAATTATTTTTTCACTAGCCAACCTTTTCACCTCCGTAAATATATATTAAATTATTTTTTTGACTTAATATTAAATCTAAATTTATAAAAACCACTTTTATACTCGCCTAAGACCAAAGTATAAAAGTGGTTTTTTGTTCCGCTTCTTAAAACTTTACCTCGGTAGGACTTATATTTTATGCCTACTGTCTTAGGTGAATATTAAAACTTTATAAATTTATTATAAATTATTTTTGGTTAATATATAAGCTTGGGCCCATTGTTGTTGTTAAAGCAACACTTTTAATGTATTGACCTTTAGCAGCAGCTGGCTTTGCTTTAATTATAGCATCTATAATTGTTTGATAGTTCTCTGCTAATTTATCTGCACCAAAAGATACTTTACCAATTCCTAAATGAATAATGTTTGTTTTATCTAATCTGTATTCAACTTTACCAGATTTAATTTCTGATACAGCTTTTGTAACATCCATTGTTACAGTTCCAGATTTTGGGTTTGGCATTAATCCTTTTGGTCCTAATACTTTACCTAATCTACCAATTACACCCATCATATCAGGTGTAGCAACGATTACATCATAATCGAACCAGTTTTCTTTTTCAATTTTTGGAACTAATTCTTCAGCTCCTACAAAATCTGCTCCTGCAGCTTCTGCTTCTTTTGCTTTTTCTCCTTTTGCAAAAACTAATACTCTTAAAGATTTACCAGTTCCATGAGGTAATACTACTGTACCTCTAACTTGTTGATCTGCATGTTTAGAATCAACTCCTAATTTAACATGTAATTCAACAGTCTCATCGAATTTTGCTTTTGGCATTTTTTCGATTATTTCTAAAGCTTCTTTTGCTTCATAAAGTTTTGCACTATCTACTAATTTAGCAGCTTCTGCATATCTTTTTCCTTGTTTCATTTTTTCCTCCTCTTGGTATTATCGAACTATTTGTTCTCCCAAATTTTTATTAGTCAACTACAACTACACCCATAGATCTAGCTGTACCTGCAACCATACTCATTGCAGCTTCTACTGATGCTGCATTTAAATCTTCCATTTTTTGTTCTGCAATTGCTTTTACTTGCTCTTTAGTTATTTTAGCAACTTTTTCTTTGTTTGGTTTTCCTGAACCTTTTTGTAAATTAATTGCTTTTTTAATAAGAACTGCAACTGGTGGAACTTTTGTGATAAATGTAAAAGATTTATCTTTATATACAGTAATAACAACTGGTATTGTCATACCTGGTTGATTTGCTGTTCTATCATTGAATTCTTTTACAAATTGCATAATATTAACACCTGATGAACCTAAAGCTGGACCAACTGGTGGAGCTGGTGTTGCCTTACCTGCTTCAATTTGTAATTTAATAACATTTACAACTTCTTTCTCTGCCATTTTTTAGCACCTCCTTTAATCTAACCTTTTTGAACTTGTGAAAATTCTAATTCTACTGGTGTTTCTCTACCAAACATAGATACTAGAACTTTTACTTTTTGTTTTTCTTTATTAATTTCTTGTACAGTTCCAACAAATCCCTCTAAAGGACCATTTATAACCTGTACAGTATCGCCTTCTTCATAATCAACATTAACTGGAACTTCATCAAATCCCATGTTTCTTATTTCTGTATCTGTTAATGGTATTGGATCTGTTCCAGAACCAACAAATCCTGTAACTCCTCTTGTATTTCTAACAATATACCAAGATTCTTCTGTTACAATCATTTTTATTAAAACATATCCAGGAAAAACTTTTTTTAAATTAGTTTTTCTTTTACCATCCTTTATTTCGACTTGTTCCTCCATTGGAACAACTATATTAAAGAAGAAATCTTCAAGTTCTCTATTTTTTATTGTTTTCTCTAAATCTGTTTTTACTTTATTTTCATATCCAGAGTATGTATGTACAACATACCATTTTGGCTCATTTTTATTCTCTTCTTGAGACATTTTTTAGCCTCCCTTTTCTACTTCTTCTTAATTTCTCTTTCAAAAAGAGTTTATCTTACGCTTCCATCTATTGCTCTGTAGTATTTGAATCTTCAGCTGATGTAGTATTACTCTCTTCTGTTGCTCCAACATCTTCAGAAGTACTATTTACATCTTCTACTGTTGTATTTGTTGTATTAGATGTATTATCTGTTTGATTTGTTTCTTGTTCAACTACTTGATCATTAGCCACAATAGATTTTAATTTTTCAACACCATATTTGTTTAAATTTTCAAATACAAGGTCTAATACAAAAACTATTATTGCAGTAATTAGAACAATAACAACAACTGCAGTTGTATTATTTATAAGTTGCTTAGGTGTTGGCCAAGTAACTTTTTTTAATTCTGCTTTAAAATCTTTAGCAAAGCTTTTTTTATCTTTAGAAGATTTTTCTTTAGCTACTTTTTTTGTATCTTTTGCTGTATTTGTTTTTTTAGTAGCCTTTGAAGTTGAAGTTTTACTACTTTTAACTTCTTTTTTAGTTTCTTCTACTTTTTCTTCTTTTTCTACTTTGCTTACATCTTTTTTAACTTCTTTTTTACTATTTTTTTTCGCTTGTTTAGCCATTATTCTTCCCCCTTAAAAGGATTCTATTTTGTTTCTTTATGTGTTGTACGCTTTTTGCAGAATTTACAATACTTAACAACTTCTAGTCTTTCTGTATTGTTTCTTTTATTTTTTGATGTAACATAGTTTCTTCTTTTACACTCTGTACATTCTAAAGTAATATTTTCTCTTGGTCCTTTTGCAGCCATTTTACTACACCTCCGTTTACTTTTAATGAAGCTTAAATTAATTTATTTATTATTTTATAACGATGTGATTGCATATATTCAGTATACACGCTCTAATAATTTAACACATTTTTAGCCATATGTCAATATTTATAGCAATTTTTTTGTTATTTTTTTCCAATATTTTTTGATTTTTCCTTTTTTGTATTTTTATGCATATTTTTTGTTTTTGTATTAGATATTTTTTTGTTTATATTTTTCTTTTTTGCAACTGAAAATCCAAATGTACCAATTTTATTTTTTAAAGGGTAATATCCTCCATTTGCATATGCTATTAGATTACATTTGCTTATATCAAAAGCTCCATTTTCATCTATATATTTTTTTGAAGAATGAATTCCTAAAACCTCTGCTAAAAACATTGTATGTGAACCAAGCTCTTTCGTTTCTATTACTCTACATTCTAAAGAAATTGGACTTTCAGCAATCATAGGGCATGAAACAAAATCACATTTTTGTTTAGTTAAATTCATTTCTTTAAATTTATCAAAATCTTTTCCGGATTTTACACCGCACCAGTCAACTGCATATGTTAAATCTTCTGTTGTTAAATTAATAACAAATTCTTTACTCTCTTTTATGATATTATAGGAATATCTATTAGGTCTAACAGATATATATACCATTGCAGGATCAGTATTTACAATTCCAGTCCAAGCCACAGTAATAATATTTGATTTTTCCATATTGCCACAACTTACTAAAACTGCTGGTATTGGATATACACATGTCCCAGACTTCCATAACACTTTTTCGTGTTTAATTAATTTATTTTTATTCATTAATCTTCTCCTGGTATTTTAGCATTTCTATTTTTTTCTGCATTTCTTCTATCTAAAAGCTTCTTTTGCATTTCAGCTTGAATTGATTCTAATTTTTTAAAAAGTTCGCCTAAATTTATTTCCCTTTCTTTTAATTGCATACTTCCACCATTTCTATCATACTTCTCTACTAATTTACCATTAGAATATTCATCTAATAAAGTTATTGTTTTATAAGGATCTGAAGCTCCTAATACATCTCCTCCATATTTTAAAGCATCTACAAAATCCATAAAGGCTAATTTTAGGGAAGATACTAAGTATATATCAAAAGGTGAATTATACTGCATTTGATAATTACTATATGGAATATTGTCTTCTAGTTTATGTGATACCTTTTCAAAGTTTCCAATATATCCACCATTTTCTTTTATAGCTAAATCCAATAACTCATCTGAGCAATATATATCAGCAAAAAATGATTCATTTCCTTTAATATGCAAATCATTAACACCTTCATTTCTAGATACATGTGGACCTATTACTATACGATTTTTTATTTCTCCCTTAGTATTTACCTTAGAAATACCTAGTATTGAAGATGTAAAGCTTATTGTAGGCTTTCCTTGTGGAAATTCTTTAGTAGGTCTTCCAATCATAGCTTGACACAAATGATCTCCAAATTTATATACAAATATTCTATCTTTAAAGCTATTTGTACCTTCAAAAATAAGTTCTGGTTGCCTGCTAACAGTAGCAGTCCACCTATATGGTACTTTACTATACCCATGTAAAATTCTTTTTTCTTCTTTTTCTACTAATTCATAAGGATTTGAAGTACCTCTGGTTAAAATTTTTCTACCATTTTCTTCTACAACACCACTTCTGTCTAAAATTTTTTCAATTGCTGTATCTAATGAAGTATTAACATTTTTATCATCTTCTTTTTTTATTGAAGCTGCATTAGATATATTTCCATTTTTTTCTTTTTTGCCTTTTTCCTCACTTTTGTCTGCTTTTTTTATCTGCTTATTTTTTGGATTTTCAAATTGCTTAACACTATTTTCTGTTTCTGCTTCTGGAAAAACATACCAATTCTTTTTTATTCTTTCTTCAAAAGCTCCATTTTTTAGCATTTCACGATCTAAATCTTCTCTTTTTTCTGGAGTTGATATAAGTAAATAATTCTTCAATGAATCTTCCAAAAATTTTCTTTTCTTTATCAATTGTAAATAAGTAGCTGTATTTATGGAATCATTTGGATTTTTCTTATATTCATCTATATTTTTTTGTACAGACTCTAACATTTGTAGAATTTTTTCTTCTGGTGATAAGTAAATAGGAATATAGTCTCCTAATTTATTTCCATCTATAAGTCCAAGATAATATTCCACTCTAGTAGAAACCTTTGACATTATTATAAAATCAATAACTCTAGGCATATTTTTTAGTATTTTATTACCATTTGACTGTTCTTCAATTGATGAAGCATCCTGAAATTCCTCATAATATTCTAAAGTTCTTTTATATTCATCTGAATCTTTATCTTCAATTGAATCCAATTGATGTTTTAATCTTCTATCTATATCATCCAATTTAAATCTTGCAATATCATCATAATCTTTTGTTCCAACTTGTTTACTTTTTATATTTATTGCATTATCCATTAAAAAAAATTTATATGGATTCAAACTCATTGTATTATCCCTTCCTCTAGTGTATCTCTTTTAATATATAAAATTATATAAATATAGATAAAAAAAGTCAATGATTTTTAAAACACAAATTTATTAGCATAAAATTAGAGATTAAAAATAAGTCTATTATTTCTAATCTCTAACTTTATTATATAAATAAAAAAACTGGCGATTTCCTATTTTCCCAGCAGGGTAACCCACAAGTATCTTCGGCACTAAGGAGCTTGACTTCTGTGTTCGGTATGGGTACAGGTATTTCCTCCTCGTTATCATCACCAGAAATTCTTTGTATGCTTTTTTCTTAGCACACTCAAAAATACATAGATAAATACTCTCCTTTAGGCAAAACTTGTGGTTAAGCCCTCGATCTATTAGTACTGGTCAGCTCAATATATCACTACACTTACACCTCCAGCCTATCAACCAGGTCGTCTTCCTGGAATCTTACTATCTTTCGATATGGGATATCTTATCTTAGGGTGGGCTTCACACTTAGATGCTTTCAGCGTTTATCCCATCCATACTTAGCTACTCAGCCGTGCCACTGGTGTGACAACTGATACACCATCGGTATGTTCATCCTGGTCCTCTCGTACTAAGGACAACTCCCTTCAAATATCCTGCGCCTGCGACAGATAAGGACCGAACTGTCTCACGACGTTCTGA
>CALXZR010000060.1 GCA_944393295.1 uncultured Clostridia bacterium | reverse complement strand
ATCATATAGTATTTGCACCCAAATATAGGAGAATGGAAATATACGGAAAAATAAGAAAAGATATAGGAGTAATAATAAGGCGATTATGTGAGCAGAAGGGTGTGGAAATAATAGAAGCAGAATTATGCCCTGACCATATACATATGTTAGTTAGTATTCCACCAAAATATAGTGTAGCAAGTAAAATGGGGTATTTGAAAGGAAAAAGTAGCTTGATGATATTTGATAGGCATGCAAATTACAAGTACAAATATGGAAATAGGCACTTTTGGTGTAGAGGCTATTATGTGGATACAGTAGGTAAAAATAAAAAAGCAATAGAGGAATACATCAAAAATCAATTACAAGAAGATATAGTAACAGATCAAATAAGTATCAAAGAATATATAGATCCATTTGAGAGAGAAGAAAAAGAGAAAGAAAGAAAAATAAAAAAAGGTTTAGGACCACTTAAGTGGTAGCCTGAAAAAGAAATGCGGTTGGCGAAACCGTTCAATATGGCTTAAGCCAAGAAGTGCCAGTACAAAAGCCTTCTAGGCTAAGAGCAAACCACCAGTTTTACTGGTGGTTATGATTTTTTTAGTAATATTTCACATATATCATGTGTTGCATTAGGCTTTGCTAATTTTGCTGAAGCCTCTTTCATTTGAGCTAATTTTTCTGGATTTCTATATAAATTTTTAAGAGCTCTTGCAATATTATCTCCTTTTTTTATCCAAATAGCAACTCCATTATCTACTAAAAACTGTGCGTTTTCTTCTTCTTGACCAGGAATTGGGTTGATTATAATTATTGGTAAGTGAGAAGTTAAACTTTCTGTAATAGTAAGACCTCCTGCTTTTGTAACAACAATAGAAGAAATAGACATAAGTTCAGGAACTTTATCAGTATATTCTAAAATTTTAATTCTATCTTGAGAGCCTGTTGTTTCAACTAAGTCCTCAAATTTCTTTTTCATTTTTGGATTTTTTCCAGAAATAGCTACCACTTGCATCTTTGAAAAAAGTCTTTCTAAAGCTTTTAAAGTCATAAAAGTAGTATTTCTTCCAAGTCCAAATTCTCCACCCGCAAAGAATAATACAGTTTCTTTTGCTGGATCTAATCCAAAGTTTTTGTGAATTTCTTGTCTATCAAAATGCTCTAAAAATCTTTTTGATACAGGAATTCCAGTTACAAAAATTTTCTCTTTTGGAATAGCACATTTAATCATATCTTCTTTCATTTGTTCATTTGAAACAAAAAAATTATCTATATATTCATTAAAAACTAACCATTGAGCATGTATATGAAAATCTGTTAATACTGTTGCTATTTTACAATTAATTTTTCCTCTTTTCTTCAAAACACCACACATTTGAGTACCGAAAGGATGAGTAGATATAATTAAATCTGGTTTAAATTCTTGTAATAGTACATTTAATTTATGAGACATAAGCCTATTTGAAGTAGTACTTATTTTTGCTAATGGACCTTTTTGTGAATCTTTGTAAGCATATTTCCAAAGAAGAGGAGCTTTTTTAGCTAATTCTTTATAAGCTTCTGTTGTAAGTTTGTTTATATATTTATTTATATATTCTATACAGTCTACCATTTTTACTTCGATATCAGTATAGTTTTCTTCAATTTCTTTTTTTATGGATTTGGCAGCAGATATATGTCCTCCACCATAAGAACCATAAAAAATTAATACTTTTTTCATAAATTTTCTACCCTTCAATAAAGTCAAGCACATTATAACATTAATAAATTAAAAAAACAAGAAAGATAAATTAAAAATAGAAAATGGCTCTCTCCCGGAGAGAGAAAGAGCCCAAAAGAACTGAGATTAATAAACATAAATAAAGGAACAAAGCATATCGAAAAACTTAAAGAGGTCTTCAATTTTCCGGTTCTCGTCGGCTGCGTGACAGGTGTCTTCTTCGTCATGCTCTGCTGCAAACTGCGGTCCAAAGATAGCGCAATTCGGCAGGGCTGCATTGTAACCTACACCCATTGCAAATGTGGGTTCTGTAGGTTTTTCCAGCACATGCTCGTAAGCGAAGAGCATTTTTTGGATTTGCTCACTATCAGCGGGAATGTAAGACGGTAGTGTTAATTCTACTATTTCAGTTTCACAAGCAAAATGTTGTGAAATATACTTAATAGCAGCGTTAACTTCGTCTTTATCGACTTCTGGATTGAGCCGGAGATTGAGATTGACAAAGATATTATCTTCATCAGTCCAACAATTTGTTGGGCATACGCTAGTAATACCCACAAACTGCTTGCCGATTTCCTGAGGATGATCCTTAAAACCTATGCAACTTGCGTTGTAATTAGAATTAAGAATTTCCATTAACTCAAGAAATTCATTGGGCTCATTAACCTGAGTCCCTAAACAATAGCAAAGCCTTGTTAAAGCATTTATGCCATTTTCAGAGACAGAAGAATGCACAGCTTTTCCTTTTACGGAAATTTTTTTGTTACCAACAATAGCTTTAGCTATGCCTGGTACAGTGTTGTTTGCGGCATTCGGTACACAAATAGAAAGCTTATGAACATTTTTGAATTTAAGTTCCAGATCTAAATATCCCCGACAGCCATTCTGCACACCATCACCATCTATGGTAACCAAAAACTCCGGAAGAGAAGGCTTTTCTAACAAGTAATCCTGCATGTCTGTCCATACACCTTCTTCACAGGAGCCGACAATAATCTGCCAATCAAAATGAGGCTTTGCCAGATAAAAGGCATACATAGCAATAATAATTGCAGCCTTATCATCTACAACGCCTCTTCCATAAATACGATTATTGTCAATCTCTCCAAGTGGATTATGTTTCCACTCTGATGCGTCGTATGGGACTGTATCAAGGTGTACCACAATCCCCAACTTTGCGGGAGATGATGCATTAATTGGCTCGATAATAATGACTTGATCTTTAGCATGCATCGAACTTACAAAACCGAGCCTATTTGCAATTTCGATTACAGCCTGTTGGCAGCTTTTAATGCCTTTACTGCCAGTGATGGATTCAATTGAAACAAGTTTCAATATGTCCTCCACTATCCGATTTTTCAGTTCCTCTTTTTCCATACACAATCCTTTCTTTTTTTGTGTGTATTAACCCAAATTAAAAGGGTTAAATGTTGTTTTGCGACACCTATATTATACCACAATTTTATGTAAATTGCAAATTTTGAAAATTTATACATATTTTATAAAAAAATGGAAAAGATAAGAAAAAATTAAGTAGGAGATGAATATGAATAAAATTAATAAGAAGACATTAATAGCAATAATAGCTATTTTAGTATTACTTACAATAGCAACAGGATATTATGCATATAAATTAAGAGAAGAGTATTTAAACAATAATTTAAATACTTATAATGAAGCTTTTAGTAATGTTGTTGAATATATAAATAAGATTGAAAAAAGTTTGGCAAAAGCAACTATTTCAAAGTCAGCAGAATATTCAACAGAAACTTTAACAAAAATATGGGATAATTCTAATCTAGCCTTAGCCTATTTAAGTCATATTCCAATAGCAGATGATGGTTTATCTCAAACAGTAAAATTTTTAAATCAAGTTAGTGATTATACCTATACTTTATCAAAAAAAGGAATGAGTCAAGAAAATTTAACAGATGAAGAATTGAATAATTTGCAAGAATTACACAAGTATTGTATTGAGCTAGGTGTAAGTTTAAATCAAATTGAACAAGATTTATATACAGGGGATGCTAAGTGGCAAGATTTAACAAAACAAAATAATTTACAATTTGCACAGGCTGTAGATAATGTTACAGTATTTTCTAGTATTGATAGCAATTTTGAGGAATATGAAGGTTTAATATATGACGGTGCATATTCTGATCATATAGAAAAGGTAGAAAAAAAGGGCTTAACAGGAAATGATATTTCAGAAGACGAAGCAGAGCAAATAGTAAGAAGCTTTTTTGATGGACAAGAAATAAAAAATATAACAAGAAATGGATTTATAGAAAATGCAAGTATACCAGTATATGATTTTACTATAGAATTTAACAACTCTGAAGAAAGTGCTGGAATAAATATAGCGAAAAAAGGTGGTCATATTGTACAATTTGATAAAAATAGAGAAGTAAGTGAAAGTAAAATAACTAAAGAGGAAGCAAAGGAAATAGGAAAAAGCTTTTTAGATGGTAAAGAATTCAAAAATATGGAACCAACATATTGCTCTATAACAGAAAATATAATTACAGTAAATTATGCCTATAGTCAAGATGGAGTAATAGTATATCCAGATTTAGTAAAAGTGAAAATTGCAATGGATAATGGAGAAATTTTAGGACTTGAGTCTTCAGGGTATTTAAATTCACATGAAGAAAGAACTATTAATGAGGCGAAAATAACAATAGAGCAAGCAAAAGAAAACTTAAATTCAAATCTTCAAATTCAAAGTGAAGGAAGAGCAATAATTCCTACAAAATGGAAAACAGAAATATTATGCTATGAATTTAAGGGTAAAGTTGAAGATACAGAATTTTTAGTATATGTTAATTGCGAAACAGGAAAAGAAGAAGATATATTAGTTGTTGTTGATAATGAGAATGGAGAAATAACCATGTAGATTTTTATTTAAATGTATTGAAATTATAAGGAATTTGGTATAATATGTTATGGAAAAAGAACATTACTAAAAAATTTGAATAAATTATAGTAAGAAGAATATCCACAAAAACTTAAATTTTTGTGGATAATACATAGGTGGAGAGTAAAATTGCAAATAAAAATAAACAATTGGAATATAAATTATGAAGTTTTAGGAGAGGGATATCCTGTAGTTCTATTGCACGGTTGGCTAGCTAATTTAGAAACTATGAGACCAATAGCTAATCGGTTTGTGTCAAGATTTTAAAGTTTATCTAGTAGATGTTGTTGGTTTTGGAAAAAGTGACTTGCCAGAGCATCCATTAAATTCAGATGATTTCGGAAATTTTTTAAAAGAATTTTTAGAAAAATTAAATATTGTAAATCCAATTTTAATAGGGCATTCAAATGGTGGTAGATGCATTATAAATGCTGTAGGTAGAGGAATTGTATCAGCTAGAAAGGTTATATTAATAGATAGTGCTGGTTTAAAACCAAAAAGAAGTCTTAAATACTATTTAAAAGTTGGATTTTTTAAAACAGGTAAAGCTATACTTAATTTACTTCCAAATACTAAAAAAATTAAAAAGTTTAAAGAAAAATTAAGAAATAACGTAGGTTCTAGTGACTATCAAGCATCAGCAAATGTTTTAAAGGAAACAATGAAAATTATTTTAAATGAAGATTGTACGAATCTTTTGCCAAATATAAAAGTTCCAACTTTATTAATATGGGGCTCTTTAGATACTGCTACACCAATAAGTGATGCAAGAAAAATGGAAAAACTAATTCCAGATTGTGGATTGGTAGAGTATCCAGGATCAACACATTTTTCATATTTAGAGAATATAGTAAATTGTAATATTGTATTAAATGAATTTTTAAAAGATGAAAAAGTAAAAAATAGAAAGTAAAGGAGAGAAAAGCTTTGGAAAGGGTTTTATTAAATATAACGATTTTTCTATTTGCAGTATATTTTTATAAAAAGATAAGACATGGATTACATATTTTGCAATTAGAAAATTATTATAATGATAGATATGCTGTTTGGATGAAGAAAAATATAAAAACAGTATTAAATATAAAAACAATTGGTATGCTTATAATTCCGATTGTTTTAGTAGCTATAAAACAATCAAAAATAGCAATTATTCTTGAAATCTTAGCTTTTTTGGTGTTAATCGTAACAACTAAGAAGAAAAAAGAAAAAAAGGCTTTTGTTGTAACTTCAAGAATTAGAAGAATGTATTTAACTTTTCTTTTACTATTGGCTATTCTAGTTATTGTTTGCAATGTATCAAATTTATTAATTTCACTATTAATAATAAATTTATTATCAATAATAGCATATAGCTTTGTATATATAGTAAATTTAGTAAATAGACCAATAGAAAAGGCAATTAGAAGAAAATTTTGTAAAATAGCTCATAAAAAATTAAAAGAAATTCCAAACTTAAAAGTAATAGGAATAACAGGAAGTTATGGAAAAACAAGTACAAAATATATAGTAAATACAATTTTATCTCAAAAATATAATACTCTTATGACTCCAGAGAGCTATAATACAACTATGGGAGTTGTTAGAACTATTAATGAAAAATTAAGTTCAACACATCAACTTTTTATTTGTGAAATGGGAGCAAAATATATAGGAGATATAAAAGAAATTTGTGATATTGTAGAACCAAATTATCGGAATATTAACTGCTATAGGACCACAGCATTTAGATACTTTTAAAAATATTGACAATGTAAGAAAAACAAAATTAGAATTAGTAGATAGTCTTCCAGAAGAAGGTGGAATTGCTTTTGTAAACTGGGAAGATGAAAATATAAGAAACTCAAAAATTTCAAAAAATATGGTTAAGTTTGGGTTAAGCAAAGAAGCTGATTATTATGCAAGAAATATAACAATAACAGAAAGAGGTTCAAACTTTGAAGTTGTAATTCCTGGTAAAGCACCAATAATGATAAAAACAAAGTTACTAGGAAAGCTTAATATATTAAATATTGTTTGTGGTGTAGCAATTGCCGATAAATTAGGATTATCAGAAGACGAAATAAAAGCAGGAGCAAGGTACATAAAAGCTGTTCCACATAGATTAGAATTAAAACAAAATGCTAATGGTAGTATTATTATAGATGATGCTTATAATTCAAATAATAGAGGGGCTAAAATGGCTCTTGAAGTTTTAAAAAACTTTGAAAATAGAAAAAGAATCCTAATAACACCAGGAATAGTAGAATTAGGAGATAAAGCAGAAGAAATAAATAGTGAACTTGGAAAAAATGCTGCAGATAGTAGTGACTTTGTTATTCTTGTTGGAGCAAAACAGGCTGTACCAATATTAAAAGGATTAAAGGAAAAAAATTATCCAGATGACAAAATATTTGTTGCAAAAAATTTACAAGAGGCTTTATCTAAAATGAATCAAATAATTGATAGTAATAGTGTTGTACTTTTAGAAAATGATTTACCAGATAATTATCTGTAATTATATAGTTTATTAAAATAAAAAAGGGGTAGATAAAAATGAAAATTAAGATAGGAGTATTTTTTGGAGGAAAATCAGTTGAACATGAAATTTCTGTAATTACAATGAGTCAAGCAATTTCTAGTTTAAATCCAGATAAATATGAAATTGTTCCAATTTACATATCAAAATCTGGTGTAATGTATACAGGAGAAGATTTATTAGATTTATATTCATTTAAAGATATGGATGTTTTATTAAAAAGATGCTATAAAGTTTGTGTAGTAAATGACGGAAAAGCAGTAAAAGTTATGAGATGTCCAGCACCTTTTATTGGAAGAAGAATATTAAATACTATAGATGTAGCTTTTCCAATTATGCATGGAACAAATGGTGAGGATGGTACAATCGCAGGATTTTTAAATTTATTAGGAATACCATATATAGGACCAGATATTCTAGCTTCAAGTATAGGAATGGATAAAATCTTAATGAAAAAAGTTTTAAAAGAATCAGGACTTCCAGTAGTAGATTATGTCTCTTTCTACAGTATGGAATATATGAAAGATGAAGAAAAAATACAAAAACAAATAAAAGAAAATTTAAGATTTCCACTTATTGTAAAGCCAGGAAATCTTGGTTCTAGTGTTGGAATAAGAAAAGCAAAAAATGAAAATGAATTAATAGAGGCAATAGATTTTGCTATGGAATTTTCTGATAGAGTAATTGTAGAAAATGCAGTAGAAAACTTAAAAGAGATAAACTGCTCTGTAATAGGAAATTTGTGTGATAGTGAAACTTCTGTATGTGAAGAACCTTTCTTTTCAGATGAGATACTAAGCTATGCAGATAAATATATGGGTGGTAGTAAGACTAAAGGCACAAATGGAATAAAAGGTGGAGCTAAGGTAAACATTGGAGCAAAAACTGGTGGAAAAGGTATGGCTGCTTCAGATAAGAAATTACCAGCTGATATAAGTGATGAAAAAAGAAATGAAATACAGAAATTAACAAAGGAAACTTTTAAAGTTTTAGGATGTAGCGGAGTTTCAAGAGTAGACTTTTTAATGGATACAAAAACAGAAAAAGTTTATGTAAATGAAATTAATACAATTCCAGGAGCTCTTTCATATTATTTATGGGAAGCCACAGGAAAAAGCTTTGAACAAGAACTAGATGAACTTGTAGATATAGCATTAAAAAGGCATAGAGAAAGAGAAAAACTAACTTTTTCATATGATCAAAACATTTTAGCAATGCAAGGTGGCAGTAAAACAGGTGTTAAAGGAATGAAGGGTTCAAAAGTACAAAAAAATTAAAATTAAAGGAAAATAAAAGTGGAAAAATTTGAAGAGATTTTTGAAGTAGTAAAAAATACTTTATCTGAAAAAAGATTTTATCATTCTGTTTGTGTAATGGAAAGGGCAATGGAATATGCAAAAATTTATGGTGCAAATATAGAAAAAGCTCAAATAGCAGGAATTCTACACGATATAGCAAAGGAAATTCCAAAGGAAGAAAGAATTTCAAATGCAGAAAAGCTAGGAGTTATATTAGATGAAATCGAAAAAGAAAGTACTGGTTTAATTCATTCAAAAGTAGCTGCCAAAATTGCAGAAACTAAGTTTGGGTTAGATAAAGAGATTTGTGATGCTATTGCTTACCATACAACGGGAAGGGAAAATATGACACTTTTAGATAAAATAATATATATAGCAGATTATACAGGAAAAGATAGAAAATACGAAGATACCAATTATATGTATGAACTATCCAAGAAGAATTTAGATAAAGCAATCATTTATGGTTTAAAGAAAACTATTAAGATGAGAACTGAAGAAGAAAAACTATTACATACAGATACAGTAAGAGCTTACAATTTTTTAATTAAAGATTTATAAAATAAATTAAATATAGAGAATAGTTTATATTAAACTATTCTCTATATTTTTCATATAAATTTAACAAAAAATAAAACTTTTCATAATTTGTAAATATTATTTATAAATCTACAAAAAATATAAAAAATCTTTTGAAAAAACTTCACAAAAAAAACGTTAGATGATATAATAAACTCGAATTTTGAAAAAGTTCGGAGGATGTTGAAATGATTTTCAAAGATTACTATAAAATTTTAGGCTTGGAAACTAATAGAGTAAGTGATATACAAATAAAAAATGCATATAGAGAGCAAGCAAAAAAATATCATCCAGATGTTAATATAGGGAATAAAAATTATGAAGAAAGATTTAAAGATATAAATGAAGCTTATAGAGTATTATCTAATATTACATCAAAAAGAAAATATGATAGAATGTGGAATAGAAACGTAGGAAGAAAAAATAATACTTATGAAGAAAGCAAAAGAAGTTCAGATTCATTATTTAGCGATTTTTTCCATATTTTCTTTGGAAATATAGACGGAGAAGAGCTTCCTAAAAAAACAGGCCCAAGAGCAGCAAAAGGCGAAAATGTAGAAACCGAACTAAAAATATCAATAGAAGAAGCTTTTAGAGGAGTGGAAAAGAAAATTTCACTAAGGACAGTAGAAGGAACAATGAAAACTCTAAGAATACAAGTTCCAGCAGGAATTCAACATAACGAAAAAATAAGATTACTAGGACAGGGAAAGCCAGGAAAAAACGGCGGAAAAAATGGTGACTTGTTTATAAGAATAAAAATAAAAGATGATGATAAATTCTATTTAAAAGGGTATGATATAAAATCTTACCTAAATTTAACACCTTGGGAAGCAGCTTTAAGTACAAAAATTACTTTTAATGGAATAAATGAAGATATAAATGTATATATACCAGCAGGAACACAGAGTGGTGAACAAATAACTATACCAAATAAAGGTTATAAAGATGGAAAAGGAGGAAGAGGTAATTTAATTCTAGAAGCCAAGATTATGTTACCAAAACATATAACAGAGATAGAAAAGAATTTATATAAACAATTAGAAGCAGTATCTACTTACAATCCAAGAATTTCATAATATAAATTAAATAGCAAAACAAAGTTAACATAAATTTAAAAATGCGTTGACAAATAGCACTTTTATACTGTATAATAAAAAAGTGAACTTATACAAAGGAAAAAACGCATTGAGAAATGTATAAAGGGGTGTATTAACTTATGGAAGAAGAAGAAAATTTACAGGGTAAATATTTTAGTATAACAGATCCTAAAGGGACAAATACGGTTATTTACCAAGTAAACAGAACAGAAAAAGAATATTTAAAAACTTCACCGAAATACACAGTAGAAAGATTAGATTATACAGAGGAAATAATAGGAGAACGTAAAAAGAAGACTTTTTATGTTGATAATCCTGCACCTGATGGGAATCCATTAGTTATTTTGTCTTTTGGAAAAGAAAAGGTTATCGTAAATATGGGATTTTTAGACTATGATGTAGTTAAAATATCTAAAAAGCCAATGCCAATGAGTTTTAAAACATTGTACAATGAAGAGGCAACAGAATATAAGGAGTTTGCATATACACCAAATATGAAAAGACCAATTTCTATTATTGATCCAGAAACAACAGAAGAAGTTAAACCTATTTTGTATTTTGATGAAGAAACAAAAGAAGTAAAAGGAAAATGTAAATTAAAACCATATAAAAAGTATTTTGCTTTTGAGATAGGTTCAGATAATAAGAAAAAATAGAGCACGTTTCTTAGTGAAAGGAGAAATGAGTATGAACGAGGATACTACTAAACCTTCAAATGAAGGAAGTGGAAAAGAAAGAGATATTGAAGTTAAGTATGTCAATGAAGATGCATTAAGAAAACTTTATGATGCAAGAAAATATGCTGATGTAAAGGGAAAATTTGTGATATGCCAACCTAAAGAGAATATAAAAGATAAAACGAGCGAAAGTAATTCAAATTCTAGTAGTGATTCAAATGCTAGTGGTTCATATATTAATGTTGAACAACCTAATGCTTTAGGAATGGAACAAATTTTAGCAAATGAATGTGTTGTTATTTCTTTGCCAACGCAAAATAACAAATCAAAAGCTATAAGAAAAGCAAAAACTGCTATGAAGGCAAAAGAAAAAGCAGAGAAGGAAGCAGAAGAAAAAGGTGAAGACCTAGATAAATAAAAATTTACTTAAGAAAAGGTGAATTGAATGGGTTTTTTTGAAAAATTAAAAAAAGCAATTATAAAAATAAAAGGAAAGTTAATTGTAAGTGCAATTCTTGTATTAGTAATTATAATATGGGCGATTGCACCTTTTAGTGTTGCAATAAAACAAGGTTTTGATGGTATACCAGAAGAATTAAAAGTAGATTTAAACATTGGTTTTGATGAATTACCAGAGAAAACAGGAGATGGTTTTTCTTGGGATATTTTCTTAACACAATTAGGTGTATATATAACTAGACCATTTACTGCCTTAGGTTTAGCAATAGCTGGAAATTATGGCTATGGAAGTGTTTTTGGAATGGTAGTTCCATATTTTTTGGGATTTTATGGTTTATTTGTTTTAGTTGGTATAGCAAAAGCCTTTCCAAAGCATGAGTATGATGATATAGAACATGGTTCAAGTGATTGGAGTGAAAATGGAGAACAATATAAAGTTTTAAGTAGAAACAAGGGTATTGTTCTTGCAGAAAAAAATTATTTACCAGTAGATAAACGTGGTAACGTAAATGTTTTAGTTGTCGGTGGTTCTGGTGCTGGTAAATCTGCATCATATGTTATTCCAAATGCTTTGCAACTTTTAGGTTCTTATGTATTTACAGATCCTAAAGGAGAACTTTACGATAAAACAGCAGGATATTTTAAAGAAAAAGGTTATGATGTAAAAGTATTAAATTTAGTCCATCCACAAAATAGTGATGGATACAATCCTTTGCATCATATAAACAACGAAATAGATGTTGACGTTATAGCAAATACAATTGTAAAAGGACAAGGAGAAGGAAAAAGCTCAGATCCATTCTGGGATGATATGGCAGAAATGCTAATGAAGGCTTTGATTTATTATTTAAAAGCAGTAAGACCACCAGAAGAACAAAGCTTGGCAAGTTGTTCAGAGCTTGTAAGAACTGCAAACAATAATGGTGGAGACAATTTACTTACAAATTTAATGAATCAATTACCATATGATCATCCAGCTAGAATGTATTACAAAAATATAGAAATGCTACCAGAAAAGACTTTTGGATCTGTACTTGGAACACTTCAATCTAAACTTGGTAAGTTTGATTCTAGAGAAATAGCAGAGGTTACTTCTACAGATACAATAGATTTTACTAATATAGGAAAAACTAAAACAGTAGTATTTGTTATTTCATCTGATACACATACAGCATATGATTTCTTACTTACAATTTTCTTCTCGCAGATGATACAACAATTATATGATTTTGCAGATTTAAATGGTGGCGCTTTGCCAGTACCTACATATTTTATACTTGACGAGTTTGCAAATATTGGACATATACCAGATTTTGATAAAAAGATATCTACATCAAGAAGTAGAAAAATTTCATTTAGCGTAATTTTACAAAATTTAGACCAATTAGAAGCTGTTTATAAAGATGCTCATGAAACTATTATGGGTAACTGTGATACACACCTTTTCCTAGGATCTAACTCTCAAAAAACAGTTGAATACTTCTCAAAAGCATTAGGAGAAAAAACTATTTCAAGAGATAGCGTATCTGTTAATAAAGATAGAGAAGATTGGAAACAAGGAAAGAGTGAATCTGATCAGATTATGGGTAGAGCGTTACTTACACCAGATGAACTTAGAAGATTAGATAATGACATTTGTATTATATTTGAAAAAGGTATAAAACCTATAAAAGCAAATAAATATTATTATTTTAAATATCCAGAAAGCAAAATAGTAAATAGATATAAGGCAGATCACAATGATGTACATATAGAAAGAGGAGTTTGGAGAAAGTACAATCCATATCAACCATATGAAGAAGGACAAGATGCAAATGCAGGAAAAGCACAAAGCTTAGAGTCTTTAAATGATTTATTTGAAGATATAGAGAATAAATCTCCAAATGCAAGTAATTCAGGTAAAGCTTCTACTTCAAATGCAGGCACTGCACAAGCAGTAGCTACAAAAACAGAAGAAGAAGCAAGACAAGAAGAACTTGTTGATATTCAAAAGGAATTAGAAGCAAAATTTGATGAATTATTTGGTTCAATAGATGAATAAAATTAAGAAGCATTAACTATAAATGGTTAATGCTTTAGTTTTATCTTAAAGGCGAACAAGTTTTTAGTATAAATATTGACGAACTTTATTTAATATGATAAAATTTACTATGTTAAAATTAGAAAATAGTAAAAGAAAGAAGTGAAAATATGAAATTTGTACATATAGCAGATTTGCATTTAGACAGTCCATTTACGCAGCTAAGTGAAAAAGGAAATCTAGGTAAAATTAGAAGATTAGAACAAAGAAATGCCTTGAAAAAGGTTGCTAATTATTGCAAAGAAAACAAAGTAGATTATCTTTTTATTGCTGGAGATTTGTATGAACAAAATTATGTGAAAAAAACTTCTATAGACTATATAAATAATTTATTTGGAGAAATATTAGATACTAAAATTTTTATAGTTCCAGGAAATCATGATCCATACTTAAAAAATTCAATATATGCTACATATACATTTTCAAAAAATGTATATGTTTTTAAAAGTGAAAATATTGAAAAGTATGAAGACGATAAAATAAATTTATATGGAGCAGCTTTTACAGAATTTTATAAAGAAAATATATCTTTAGAAGATATCAATGTAAAAGACAATGGTAAGCCTAATATTTTATTGCTTCATTGTGATTTAAATGGCTCTAAAGACTCAAAAGGACTTTCATATTGTCCTGTTACAGATTCAAAACTAAAGGCTCTTAAATTTGATTATATTGCTTTAGGCCATGTACATAAAACTAATTTTGAAAAAGAAAAAAATATTATTTATCCTGGTTCACTTATTTCTTTTGGATTTGATGAGCTTGGAGAACATGGAATGGTTGTAGGTGAAGTACAAAATGGAGAAGTAACAACAGAATTTATAACAATAGATGAAAGAAAGTTTGAAGAAAAGACATTAGATATAAGTGATTTTAATACAAAAGAGGACATTATTGAAGCTATTAATAATATGAAATATGAAGAAAGAATAATGTATAAAATATCTCTTCAAGGAAAAAGAAATTTTGAAATAGACACAAGAGAAATATTACAACTAATAAATCCAGAAAATGTATTAAAAATAAAAGATAAAACTGCATTGAACTATGACCTAGAAAAACTATCAAATGAAAATAGTTTGAGAGGTATTTTTATAAAAGAAGCACTTAAAAAATTAAAAAATGGTGAGGCATCAAAAGAAGAGATTGAAAAGGCTATAGAACTTGGTTTAGAAGTAATGTAAGGGGTAGATAAAAATGAAAATTAATAAATTAAAGATAAATGGATTTGGAAAATTATCTCAAAAAGAATTAAATTTTGAGAATAATATTAATATAATTTATGGAAAAAATGAGGCTGGTAAGTCCAGTGTTTTAAAATTTATCTCTTGTATGCTTTATGGAGCTTCTAAAAATAAAAATGGTAAAGAGATTTCAGATTTTGATAAATATAAGCCTTGGACAAAATCTGAATTTTCTGGAAAAATAGGGTATACTTTAGATAATGGAAAAAAATACGAGGTTTTTAGAGACTTTAAAAAGAAAAATCCGATAATATATAATCAAGATCAACAAGATATTTCAAAAGAATTTGAAATAGATAAATTAAAAGGAATTGATTTCTTTACAGAACAAACAGGAGTTGATGAAAATACTTTCTTTAGTACGGCCATTTCTGAGCAAGAAGGAATTAGACTAAAGCCAAATGATCAAAATGGAATTATACAGAAAATAAGTAATTTAATATCAACAGGGGATGATAGTATTTCTTACAAAAAATCTCTTGATAAGCTATCAAAATTGCAAACAGAAAAAATAGGAACAGAGAGAACAAGTCAAAGACCTTTAAATAAAGTTTTAAATAGTATAGACAATCTTTTAGCTAGAAAAAAAGAGTTAAGAATAGTACAAGACAATGTACAAAAAGGAATTGACGAAAAAGAAAATATAGAAAAAGAGCTTTTGCAAGAAAAAAATAAAGAAAATTTTCTAAAAAAGTTAAAATCAGATTTAGAAAATAATCGCGTAAGAATAGCAGAAGTAAATGTAAATAAAAATTTAGAAAAAGAATACGAAGAAAAAATAGAATTTTTAAAGGGCAAAATAGATGAAAATGCGGAAAGTAATGTAAAAAAGAAAAAAATTAACCTTAAAATGTATTATATATTTTTAGTATTATTTACTTTAATTTGTATAGGAATGTTTATTTTTAATAAAAATATGTTAATAAATGTTTTATCAATAATTCCTATTATAATTGTAGCAATTTTAATTTCTGTGAAAGTTCTAAAAAATAAAAAAGATATAAAAGATAAAATAGAAGAGCTTGCAGAGATAAGAGCTAATATATCAAAAGAAATAAAAATTTTAACAGAAACAAAAGAAAATAAGGGTAAAGAATATAATGAAAAATATAATAGCCTAATGAAAGAAATTGAAAAAAATAAAGACAGTTTAAAGTTAGAATATATAAATAGCTTAAATGCAAATTATGTGCTAAATGTATCAGATTATTCATATGAGGAAATTTTAGAAGAAATTGAAAATGTAGAAAACAAAATTCATACACTAGAATTTAAATTACATACTATAAGAAATGATACAGAAAGTTTAAATTTGAAGCTTGAAGAATTATCTCAAATTGAAGAAAAATTAGAAGATGCTGAGGAAGAAAAAGAAACATTACTAAAACTAAATTCATCTTTTGAAATTGCAAAAGAATGCCTAGAGAACGCTTATGAAGAAGTAAAACAAAATATAAGTCCAAAATTTATGCAAAATTTAAGTAATATAATTCAGAAAATATCAAATGGAAAATATATAAATATAAGACCAAATGACGTAAATGGTTTAACTGCTGAAATTGAAACAGGAGAATATTTACCTGTTAATAGATTAAGTACAGGAACAATAGATCAAATGTATCTATCTTTAAGATTAAGTGCATTAAAGGAAATTTCAGAAGAAAAAATGCCGATTATTTTAGATGAAGCTTTTGCATATTTTGATAATGAAAGATTAAGAAATATATTAAAATATATTTCACAAGAATATTCAGATTATCAAATATTAATATTTACATGTTCAAATAGAGAAAAAGAAAACCTAGATAGTTTAAATATACCTTATAATTTTTGCGAAATTTAAAAGGCTTATATTGTACATACAAAGTTTTTGTGATATAATATTTTAGCAAATTAAAGAAAAGGAAGATTTTTTATGTTTCAAAAATTAGATGATGTAGAAAAAAGATATGAGGAACTAAATAAATTAATAAGTGATCCAGAAATGATTTCTAAGCAAGATGAATGGAGAAAATTAATGAAGGAGCATAGCAGCATTGAAGATGTTGTTATGAAATATAGGGAATACAAGAAAGTTGCGAATGACTTAGAAGAAGCAAAAGAGATGCTTAATGATCCAGATTTAAAAGAACTTGCAGAGGCCGATATGCATGAAGCAAAAGAAAAATTGCCTAAAATAGAAGAAGAATTAAAAATATTACTTATTCCAAAAGATCCAAACGACGACAACAATGTAATTTGTGAAATTAGAGCAGGAGCAGGAGGAGAAGAGGCAGCTTTATTTGCAGGAACTTTATTTAGAATGTATTCAATGTATGCAGAAAGAAAACATTTTAAAATAGACATTATGTATGAAAATGCTACAGAACTTGGTGGATATAAAGAAATATCTTTTATGATAACTGGAAAAGGTGCATATAGTAGATTTAAATTTGAAAGTGGAGTTCATAGAGTACAAAGGGTACCAGATACAGAAAGCAGTGGAAGAATTCATACTTCAACAGTAACAGTAGCAGTACTTCCAGAGGTAGAAGATGTAGAAGTTGAAATAAATCCAGCAGATATAAAAATGGAAGTATTTAGAGCTTCTGGTGCTGGAGGACAACATGTTAATAAAACATCTTCAGCTGTTAGATTAATACATGAACCAACAGGATTAGTTGCAGAATGCCAAACTGAAAGATCTCAACTTCAAAATAGAGAATATGCAATGAAAATGCTACGTTCTAGACTTTATCAAATAGAGAAAGATAAACAAGATAAAGAACTTGCAAATGCTAGAAAAAGTCAAGTAGGTTCTGGAGATAGAAGCGAGAAAATTAGAACTTATAACTATCCACAAGGAAGAATTACAGATCATAGAATAGGATTGAGTATATTTCAATTTGAAAATTTCCTAAATGGAGATTTAGACGAAATGATTGATAATCTAATAGCAACAGATCAAGCTGAAAAATTAAAAGGTGAACAAGAAGAATAAGGTATAAAAATATTAATAAATCATATATTGTAATAAAAGGAGAGGCTGATGAAAAGTATAAGCGAAATTACAATGTATGGTTTATTTTTTGGAATGATTGGAACAACATTGCGGAGGAATTTTAGGTGCTATATTTAAAATAAAATCAAATAAATTTTTAAGCTTTATTTTAGAATTTGCAGCAGGTTTGATGACTGCTGTAATATGTTTTGATTTAATTCCAGAAGCTTTAGAAATAGTTCCAATTACTTTATGTATTTTTGGAGTATTCCTTGGTGTAATATCTATGATTGTTTGTGATAAATTGGTAAATAAAGTTTATGCCAAAAAAGATACAAACAATAATTTATTAAAAACAGGAATTATAATATGTATTGGTTTAGCAATACATAATTTTCCAGAAGGGTTGGCAATAGGTTCTGGTTTTGATGCATCTCAACAATTAGGTATTTCTTTAGCAATAGCGATAGCCTTGCATGATATTCCAGAAGGAATTTCTATATCACTTCCTATGAAAAACGGAGGTTTTAGTAAACCTAAATCTATAATTTTAACTGCAATTTCTGGTTTTACTACTGGAATAGGAGCATTTTTTGGGGCTATTATTGGAAATATATCTTTGAACTTAATTGGAGTATCATTAGCTTTTGCAGCAGGAGCTATGCTTTACATTGTTTCTTGTGAGCTGATTCCAGAATCTAATAGATTATATAAAGGAAGAATGGGGAGTTTAGGCAATATTCTTGGAGTGGTAATTGGATTATTTACACAATTTATAAAATAAAAGAAGATGAATTTCATCTTCTTTTTCTATGCTTTTCTTTTAATTTTTGAGAGTTATTTTATTTACTAAAATTTTAACTATTTTTCTTCTTCTTTAATTCTTTTTCCAACATCATTATATTCAAGTATCATTTTCTTTTGATAAGGAATTAATGAGAAGAAAGAAACCACTAATGATAATTGTATAATAACAGCAGTAACTAAAGTTTGATTTTTAGCTTCATTGTAATCTGCAAGCATCTCATTTGTTAAGTTACTAGTAAAACCTTCAGAAAATACTTGACTATAAGTTTGTGAGGCTACATCTATAGATTTTCTTTCATTTGATAATTTTAAAACAAGTAGACAATTTGCAAGTATAACAGAAACGATAATGCAAATTAAAAAGAATAGATTCATTTTTTGTGTTATTTCTGATAAATTTTCAGATTTTGTTTTGCATTTTTTAAATAAATCTACAGTACTTATTCTACAAATTGAATGGATTACAAAATATAAAATAAAGGCAAAAAGTAAAGGTAAACTTATTGATAAAACTTTATAATTTGCACCAGGAATACTATTTATTGCTGCACTAAAAACTAAAGCAATTACAATAAACAAAAAAACAATTATTATTCCATAAGACACAAATCCTGTAATTAAGCCTTTAACAACAGTTTTTGCTGGTATAACTTTTTTTTCTTCTGTTTTCTTCATATATTCCTCCTAAGTATAAGCTTTTAAATTCTAATAAAATCATAACATATCTAAAAAAATTAGACAATAGATTTAAGAAAAATATTTCTTTTTTAGAAGATTTATAGTATACTAGGAAAGTATGAAAAAGCTTATAAAAAATAGAACAAAATAATTGACTAAAAATAAAAAAACAGATATAATACATACAAACATAAGTTCTTAAAAGATAGGAGAGACAAATGGGATTATTAGATGAATTAAACGAAAAACAATATGAGGCTGTTGTAAATACTGAAGGACCTTGCTTAGTTATAGCAGGAGCAGGAAGTGGAAAAACAAAAGTTTTAACACATAAAATTGCCTATTTAATAGATGAAAAAAATGTAAAGACATGGAATATTCTTGCAATTACTTTTACTAATAAAGCAGCAAATGAAATGAAAGAAAGAGTTGAAAAATTAGTGGGAGATATTGCAAATGATATGTGGATAGGAACATTTCACGCAATATGTGTAAGAATCCTTAGAAAATTTATAGATAGACTAGGTTTTGAGCATTCATTTGTAATTTTTGATACTTCAGACCAAAAAACAATGGTTAAACAAATTATAAAAGCACAAGATTTAGATGATAAAATCTTTTCAGATAAATCTGTTTTATATGAAATTAGTAACGCAAAAAACGAAATGCTAGATCCTGCAGCTTATGCAGTTCGAGCAAATGGAGATTTTAGAAAAGAAAAAATAGCTGATATATATAGAATATATCAAAAGAAATTAAAAGAAAATAATGCAATTGATTTTGATGATATTATTAATTTTGCAATTCAAATATTAATGGATAACCCAGATATTTTAGAATATTATACAGAAAAATTTAAATATGTTTTAGTAGATGAGTATCAAGATACAAATAAAGCTCAGTTCACATTAGTAACTTTACTTGCATCTAAGTATGGAAATATTACAGTTGTTGGAGATAACGATCAAGGAATATATTCATTTAGAGGTGCAGATATTAGTAATATTTTAAACTTTGAAAAAGATTTTCCTGGTACTAAAATTATAAAGTTAGAGCAAAATTATAGATGTACACAAAATATTTTAAATGCAGCAAATGCAGTTATTAAAAATAATGAAACAAAATATGAAAAAAAATTATGGACTAAAAACGAAGAAGGAAATTTGCCTAAAGTATATAGAGGGGATGACGAATATGATGAGGCTAACTACATTGTAAATCAAATTAGCCATTTAAAACTTTCAGACCATTATAATTATTCAGATTTCGCTGTTTTATATAGAATGAACTCACAGTCTCGTAGTATAGAGGATATTTTAAGAAGAGAAGATATACCATACAAAATTGTTGGTGGATTAAAGTTCTATGAAAGAAAAGAAATTAAAGATATTATTGCATATTTAAGATTAATACAAAATACTTCAGATAATTTAAGTTTAACTAGAATAATAAATGAACCTAAAAGAGGTGTTGGAAAGGCCAGTTTAGATAATATAGAAGCAATAGCAGATTCTAATGGTATTTCAATGTATGAAGTTATAAAAAGAGCAGATGAATTTGCTCTATCAAGAGTATTCTCAAACACAAGAGAATTTATTAGTTCAATTGAAGAATTAAGACAAGAAAAAGATAGCATGAAAGTGTCAGAGCTAATAAAAAAGACATTGCAACTTACAGGTTATACTGCAGCATTAGAAACAGAAAATACAGTTGAGGCAGAAAATAGAATTGAAAACTTGGACGAATTTTTAACAGTAGCAATTGAATTTGAAGAAGAATCAGCAGAAAATACTCTAAGTGAATTCTTAGAAGGAATTACTTTAAGCTCAGATTTAGATGGTGTAGAAGATACTGAAAATTCAGTTACACTAATGACTTTGCATAGTGCTAAGGGATTAGAGTTTCCAGTTGTATTTTTAGTTGGAATGGAGGAAGGTATTTTTCCTGGATATAAATCTATAGGAGAACCTAAAGAATTAGAGGAAGAAAGAAGATTGTGCTATGTTGGTATTACTAGAGCTAAAGAGCAATTATATCTAACTTGTGCAAAACAAAGAACAATATTTGGTTCAACAAGTTGTAATGGTGTATCAAGATTTTTAAAAGAAATTCCTGCAAATATGTTAGAGGGATATGAAGAGGCTTTTGAAAGTCAAAATGATTCAAGATTCGCTAGTAATGATAGATATGAATGGAATTATGGAAGAGCAGGAAGTGGATACGGAGGATATACTAAAGATTTTGGTAGTAGTATTACATCATACAAGGATAGTTCTGTTGTTGCAGCAAAATCAAATTCTGGATTTAAGTTTAGAACAGCCGAAAGTTTCTTGAACAATTTAGGTCAAACTAAAAAAGGAAATGATATAGATTTAAGTGTTTATAAATCTGGAGTAAAAGTATATCATAAAAAATTTGGAGAAGGAATTATAAACAATGTAGAAACAGAAGGAGAAGACTTAAAAGTAGATATAAACTTTGACAAAGTTGGACACAAGAGATTAATGGCAAAATTTGCAGGTTTAGAAGTAATAGAATAAAATAAATCTAAAAAGAAAATCAGTTAAAATACTGATTTTCTTTTTTAAACTAAAAATATATAAGTAATAAGTACGTTAAAGACAAATTAATCATCATCTCTACTTGTAGCTTCAGAGCCTTCTACCACAGCTTGTTGTCTATCTTGAGAATTGTGAGAACCTTTAGCATCTCTTTTAGCAGCAGCTTCAATTCTATTTCCTTCATTTGAAACTTTAACAAATTGATCAAAAGAAGACAATTCATTTGTTTTGGGTCTAGATTGGACAGCTTTTGGTCTTATTATTTCAGATTTTTTGTTAGTATCAGTAGGATTATTGTCCATTTCCATAGCTTGAGAATTAGCTTTTTGAGCTCCTACTATAGTAGCTGTATTTCTAATTTCTGGAACTTGATTTTGTTTATTTAATGAAGAAATATTTTTTACAGCAGAAGTTACTCTATCACCAATAGAACGAATTGTAGACATAATAGAAGTTTTTCTCTCAAAAGCTTCAAAGCTTTGATTAGTAGTTTGTGCTTTTGTAGCATTTGGATCTGGTAGAGACTTTTGTGTTATTTTTTGCATAAACTTAGAAAATCTATCTTTAATAGAAGAAAAGAACCCTTTTTTTTCTTCTACTTCTAACATATAATTATTTTCTTTATCAGTATCTTGAGCTAAATCAGCTTGCTCAGATATCTCATCTCCAATTTTTTCTGCTTCTTCAGCTTGTTTTTGCATTTCTTGTTGAATAAATTCTGAAGGTGAACTAGCAGTAGGAGGAATTTCTACAATAGGTTCTTGGTCTGTAAAATCAAATTGCATAGCATTTGTATCGGCAAAATCATCAAAGATAGTATTTAAGTCACCATATTCAAATTCAGTTTGATTTTCAGCAGGATCTCTAATCATATCGAAATTACTATCTAGAACTATCTCTAAATATTGCATAGATTCATTAGTTTCTAAGGTTTGAGCAACATTATTTTGTAAATGTTGATTTCTATTATTTAAGCTTATAGAGTTATTTAGATTGTTGTCAAGCTCTAATGATAATTCCTCTTGTTGTTCAAGAGTTAAAGACATATTATCTTTTAATTTTATCAAGGTTGTATCAGTATAGTTTATATTATTTTTTTTGCAATCATCGATAAATGCATCATAAAGATCATTACCACGAAGAGAAGTATGTGATTTTGCAAACATACTAAGACATCCAAATGCATCAATATATTCAGAATTATCTATATTCGAATCTAGTTGATGTAATTGTTCAAATGACTTTTTATAAGTTTCATTAGTTGGATTTTTATAAAAGTTACTATTGATAACACTTGCTTGTTGTATTAATTTTTTATTTTGAAATAAATTTTCAGAAACAGTTTGAAAAATTGATTCAAGTTCTTTTTCTGTAAATGATTGCATGTATGGTAATGGATTTTCTAAAAAATCTTTATTATTTAAAAGTTCATCAATACGTTTTTGTAACTTTTCATTATCTATAGTGTTTTGAGTATTTTTGATATTTGTATAATTTAAATTATTTACTTGTTTTTCTACAGTATTTATAATATGCGAAATTGCTGATGGATTTTTTAATATATTATCAACAGAATTTTGAGATTGAATATTATTATAAATTGCGGCATAAAATTTGTTTTTTATTGAAATATCAATCTTAGTAGAGCGTAAAGTATAAATAAGTTCTTCTGCTTTAGCTTTACCAAATAATGTTTCGACATTATTTTCTAATTGTTCTAACGACATTTCACCCACTAAATCTAAATTAAACATAATACCACCTTGAAAGTATATAATTATTTAATTATAGTATATAAATAAATAACATAAACTTCAATAACAGCAATATTACAAAAAAAATACAAAAATATTACGATTGTTTTACTATTTTTTACTAAAATATTGCTTAAATAGGGAATGTATGTTATAATAAAAATGTTAAGTATATTATGTTAAGGAGATTATAATATGAAAACTAAAAATGAAACTTTAACTAAAGAAGAATTAAAAGGATTTTTAGACTTAACACCAGAGAACGTTGAAAAAGTATTTTTATATTCTGCATCAGATAGGGATGGAAATAGGATATTAAGTAATGATGAAAACAAATATATTGCTTTAATACATGAAGTAAATGCTTGTGAAAAATCAGATGATAGATTTCCAAATGTATATTTTAATGAATATAAATTAAGAGATGCAAGAGTAGCTGTTATTAATTTTTTAAGACAACTTAGAATTACTTTTTTAAACAAAGGTTTATCTCCAGAAGATGAAAGATATAAAAAAATTATTACAAGCGATTATGTAAGATTAAAAATATGCGATGGAACTAATGTTACAAAAATGAATGATGGAGTAGGAAATATGAAATTTGCTACAGTATGGGCAGATAAAGAGCATCCAGAATCATTAAATCAACTTTTAACTTTAGCTGTAGGACTTCGTCTTATAGAACCTCTTAAACAAACAAATCATGTTGACATGAATGGAAAACCTATTCTTGCTATAAATACAACAAAAGGAGTGTTTCCTAGAATGATGCCTCAAATGAGTATGGAAACAAAGAAATCTTTAGAAGTATTAATGATGAAGCAAATGCAAAAACCAACACCTCCAACTGCACCATCAGGACAAGGAGAAGACGGAGGTAGAGAATAAAATAGAAAAATAAAGCGATAAATTTTGAACAAGTTATCCTTTGCTCAAAATTTATCGTTTTTGTTTTTATAATTCATATCTATCCAAATTTTTCATAGCAGGAGAATAAATAGAAGTACCGTCATAAGAAAATCGAGAGCCATGGCAAGGGCAGTCCCAAGTTTTTTCTGTATTATTGAATTCTAGTAAACAACCTAAATGTGTACAAATAGGCTTAACTGCATAAACTTTTCCATTTTCATTTTTATATATACCAATTTTATTACTATTATAATCTATAATTTTTCCTTCGCCATTTGAAATGTCTTTTAAGTTTTCTTCTGGTATTTTAAATTTATCAATTACTAGAGAAGAAACAGATTCTTTTATCATATTAGTTAATTCTTCACGATTTTTAATTGGTTCAAATCTTTTAGATAAAAATATTTCTTTGTAACGATTCTCTTTTCCTAAAATTAAGTCTGTGAGCAAGTTTGAAGAAATATTAGAAGTAGTTAACCCCCATTTTTTAAAGCCTGTTGCTACAAAAGCTTTAGGCATAGACTCTGAAAGATTTCCAATATATGGAATTTTATCTAAAGAAATACAGTCTTCTGTGCACCATCTGTTTAATATTTGTGCTTCAGGGTGTAATTTTAAAGCAATATTTTCTAATAATTCGAAAGGATTTTCTTGAATTTTATTTTCACCAACTTTATGTCCATTACCAGTAACTATTAAAATATTTTTATTCTCATCTTTTGCATATCTAAATGAAATAATTGGTTCTTTTGTATTAATATACATTCCAGAAA
>CALXZR010000059.1 GCA_944393295.1 uncultured Clostridia bacterium | reverse complement strand
TTTATCTGGCCCCTTGGTCAAGCGGTTAAGACATCGCCCTTTCACGGCGGAGACATGGGTTCGATTCCCGTAGGGGTCACCAATTGAATATGCCACTTTAGCTCAGCTGGTAGAGCAACTGACTTGTAATCAGTAGGTCGTCCGTTCAAATCGGACAAGTGGCTCCAAAGATAAATCGAGTAAATCTCAGCTTTCTGTTGAAAGAGTAAGGTTTACTCGATTTTATTTATTTTTGTCAAAAAAACATTGATATTTCAAATAAAAATTGATATATAGCTAGAGCGACAAATGTTTCAGCCTTTCTCAAAATTTGTAATAATTTCTCAAACTTCAAAAAACGACTTCCAAACAAAAATTTGGAAGTCATTTTGCGCGATTATCGTTCGTACGAACCGTTTCTAGCAATTTTAATTTTAGGAAATGGTATAATATTTGAATGTTCTTTCTCAATATTTTCTGTTATTTTTTGTTCTTTATTTTGATTTTGTAATAAATCTAATTTTTTATAATATTCGTCTGTCTTTTTAGTTGATTGGGCTTTAAATTCATTAAAATATGAAGATTTTACAAATTTTTATTATTGTAAATAAAATCAACAATATTCACATGATTTATACCGTCTCTTTTTTGAAGTAACATATCCATAGTAAATAAATATCTAGGGTATAGTTCTTTAATCATATAAAATGGTCTATATTCTCGTTCTTCAGTATCTTTGTTACTAATATCTTTAGAAACTTGAATATAATAATAATCATCATAATTTGCTCTTGCGATAAAATCACATTCTAGTTTTCCAATGTAACCTACAGAAAGTTTATAGTTTTTACTTTTTAAATATGAGTACATTACATTTTCAAGAACTGGTCCATAGTTTATTCTATTGTCAGTATTCTGTGAATAGTAAATACTTAAATCTGCTAAATAATATTTCTTTTCACCTTTTAAAATAGATTTTGATTTTATATCAAATAGCTCACAAGAATAGATAATTTTAGCTTTTTCTAAAATGTCTAAATATCTTTTTATAGTTCTTCTATCTACATTTATTTTTACTTCATCTTTTAGATAGTTGTATATATTTTTTATAGATATAACTGCTCCAAAATTATTGATAATAAACTTTTCTATCCTTTCAAATAAAACTTTATCTTTTATTTTATTACTTGTTTTTATATCTTTATCGAAAATTTGATTTATAACACTAGAAGTATAAGTTATTTTTTCATCATAATTATCATAATATAAAGACTTTGGAAATCCACCATTTCTAATGTATTCCTCAAATTCTAAGTATATATTTTCATTAACATTCTTATTTAAAAATCTTTTCATATCTACATATTCATAAAAAGAAAGAGTCATCATTTCTATTTCAATATATCTACCAGTTAATTTTGTTACCAATTCTCCACTCAAAAGATATGAATTTGATCCTGTAATAAAAATAGATATATTTCCTTCTTCTCTATAGGAATTAATTAGAGATTCAAAATTTTTTACGTTTTGTATTTCATCAATAAATAAATATTTAAAATCATCATCAATTATCTTTTCATCTATTACTTTTTCTAATTGTTTTGATGTTTTTATATCTTTATATCCTTTTTTATCTAACTCTATATAAATAATATCTTTTTCATTTATACCATTTTCCAATAGTTCTTGAATAATTGATTTTAAAAAGAAAGATTTGCCACATCTTCTTATTCCAGATATAACTTTAATCATATCATCTTTATAAAATCCACGAATTTTGTTTAAATAATTTTCTCTTTTATATATTTTTTCCATATTATCACCCTAATTATATTATTATATTTTTTTTTTAAAGTCAAGTTATCAACCAATTTTGGTATAAAAGTATTTAAAAGTGGTCGATAAACTTTAAAAATGCATTGCAAAATTATAATTTTTATGTTAAAGTAAAGACAATAAATTGATTAATATTTGTATCAACGCTCAAGAGAGAAAAAGTTGTAGATAACTACGACGTTCGCTCCAAAGAAATTAGACTTATCTAATTTCTTTTTATGTGTTTTATTGAAAAACACATAAATTTTAAGTATAATATAAATAGTAATTATAATGAAGTATGTACTTTGTCCAAATTGTCATTCTTTAACAAGTACATATAAAGGAGCAAATTTAAATTATGGAAGAAAATCAAGAAAAAAATATGCCTAAAGTTATACTTATAACAGGCGCATCTAGGGGAATAGGAAGAGAAATAGCAAAACTTTTATCAAAGAATAATATTATAATAGCAAATTACAATAAATCAGAAGAAAAGGCTAAAACCTTAAAATTGGAAAATACTAATATAGATATTTATAAAGCAGATGTTTCCAAGAGAGAAGAAGTAAGAAAAATGATTCAATATACAATTGAAAAATATGGAAGAATTGATGCTCTTGTTAATAATGCTGGAATAGACCAAGAAAAAATGTTCCAAGATATAACTGATGAAGACTGGCATAATATTATGGAAATTAATTTATATTCAGCGTTTTGCGTAACACAAGAAGTTTTACAGAATATGTTAAAAAATAAAAATGGCTGTATAATAAATATATCTTCTTTTTATGGAATAAGCGGGGGCTCTTGTGCTGTTGGTTATTCTGCTGCAAAAGCAGGAATGGATGGATTTACAAAAGCTTTGGCAAAAGAACTAGGACCATCAAATATCAGAGTGAATTCCATTGCACCAGGATGTATAAATACAGATATGAACGCATATTTAACTGAAAATGATTGGAATGAATTAAAAGAAGAGACACCACTTAGAAAAATTGGAGAAGGAATAGATATTGCAAGATGTGTAGAATGGTTAATTAAAGATGAATTTACTACAGGGCAGATAATATCTGTAAATGGTGGAATTGTAATATAATATATAAAGAAAGCAGTGCTTTAGCACTGCTTATTTTAATTATTATCTAATTGACTCTTTGTTTTTCTTTTATAATTTCCAGAAATCAGCTTTGGAAAGAAAATTAATATTTTATATATTGCAAGACGAACTTTTTTTGACCAAATATAAGATTTTCTTAAATGTTTTACAGGAGTTATAGATAGTTCATCATTTATTGCTACTAAAGCTGTTTCAGGATATTCAATAGTAAATATATAATTTTTTCCCTCATTATTATCCCATTCTTCATTTTCATTTTTAAAACAAAAATTAAAGGTTTTATATTCTTTTAAATTTACTTCTGTTTGAAAGCCAAGTTCTGTTTTTAACATCTCTTTTTCTGCAACATCTATCCATTCTGAATTAAATCCATAATGAAGAATTACTTTTTTTGATGTGTCTTGAAAAAATTTTCCAGTATATGAAATCTTTACAATAGAATTTGGTACTAATTTATCTGTATTAAAAAATATATTTTTAACTAATTCCATCAAAATCTCCTCTTATGTAAAATCTTATATAAACATTATAATATTTTTTTTCATTTAATTCAATAAAGTATTAAAATGTTACAAAAATGTAATTTTATAGATAAATTTTTCCTACAATGTAGAAGTTATCATTTGAATTTACTGTAATATCAGAAACTTCTTTATTATCTGCTCTTAATATGAATTTTCCTTTTCTATAAAGTAATCTTCTAACATAAAAAGAATCATTATAAAAAAATAAGCCAATGTCTTTATGCTCAAGAACAGCATTTTGTTCAATAAATGCGATACTATCTTTTTTTAATAAAGGTTCCATATCACTTGTTGGAATTTTATAAGCAAAAGATGCGTTAGAAAAATCTGCTGGACAATCAATAAAATTTTCTAATTTTTCTATTAGAGGAACCTTATTATATGAAATATAGTTTGTATAATTATACTCTAATTGCTCATCAGTTAATTTTTTGTCATAAGTATAAAATAATTCTTGGTAAGGTATATTAAGAGATGAACAAATGCTTTTTAAAGTTTTGTGGCTAGGGTTTCTTTCTCCTTTTTCGATATGAGTTAAATGACCAATATTTATATCTGTTAAAGAAGATAATTTTGTTTTTGTAATTCCTTTTTCTTTCCTAATTTTTTGAATCATATTTCCAATCATTGTTTGTATACCTCACTTTTTACTTTGTAAAATAATTATATATATAAAAAATTTTCTTGTCTAGTTTTTTAAAAAATATATTTTATAAAGTCGAAAAATAGTGTATAATAAAGAAGTCAATTTTAGAAAAATTTAATAAATAATTTTTATATTGCAGAATAAAATTACTTATGATAATATAAAAATAATTAATTTTTAGGAGAGAAAAATGGCAAAAAAGGGAAAGAAAAAAAATAAAAATACTACAAATAAACAACAAAGTACTCGGAAATAAAGAGAAGAATACTGTTGCTCAAGAAAGAAAAGAAAATTATAAAGAACAAGAAAATCAAAAAAACGAAAATAAAAAAAATAATAATAATAACCATAAAAAAGCTGAAAATGTTAGAGAAAAAGAGCAAAAAGAAAATGAAGTAAAGAAAACTGAAAAGAAGAACGATAATATTGCAAAAGAAAAATCATCAACGAAAGAAAATAAAAATAAAGAAAACACATCTAATACCAAAAAAGAAGATGTAAAAGAAAAAAATTCTAAAGAAGATATAAAAAAGGAAAAAACTCCAAAAGAAAAAGAAACTAAAAAAGATAAAGAAGAAAATTCTTTAGAAAAAAAACAAAAAAAACCTAAGAAAAAAGATAACAAAAAAGAAAATAAAAATGAAAATGAAAATGATAAACCAGAATATGTAGTAGATGAAGAAAAAAAGAAAAAAATACTTTGGAGAATACTAATAATAATTATTTGCGCAGCAATAATTATTATGATATTTTCTACAATATTTGCTTTCTTGAACATAAATAGTAATACTATTGCTAAAGGCGTATATGTAAAAGGAATTGAATTATCAAATTTAACAGAAGAAGAGGCAAAAAATAAATTAACAGAAGCTTTAAATATAGAGTTAAATGTTTCATTAGAATTAAATTATCAAGAATTTACAACTACTTTTGAAACTAATCAAATAGAATATAGCTATAAAATCGATGAAGCAATTTCTAAAGCTTATGGAGTAGGAAGAGAAAAAAGTTTAGTAGAAAATAATTATGATTTATTAAAAGCAAATTTATTTGGAGAAAAATTGAATATTGAATCTACTTATAATGAAGAATCTTTAGATTATATAATAAATGATTTATCAACTAGAGTACCAGGATTAGTTCAAGAACCTTCATACTATATAGAAGGAGAGGAACTAATAATAGAAAAAGGTGTAGATGGTATAGTTGTAGATACAGAAACACTAAAAAATAAAATTTTAGAAGATATAGAAAATAGAAATGCTAATGATATAAAAGAAGATACGAGTACTAGAAAAATTGATATACCAGTTCTAGAAAAGAAAGCAAGTGCGATAGATATAGATAAAATATATAGTGAAGTATATTGTGAACCAAAAGATGCTTATTATATAGAAGAACCTTTTACTATATATAAAGAAGAAGAAGGTGTTGATTTTGCTATATCTATTGAGGAAGCAAAGGAAAAAATAAACAGTGAAGATACTACAGAATATAGAATTCCTTTAAAATTAACACCTGCAGAAAAAACTATTAACGATATCGGAACAGAAGCTTTTCCTTATGAAATATCTAAAGCAACAACGAGATATGATGCTACTAATGTAAATAGAAGTAAGAATTTAGAAATATCAACAAATAAAATCAATGGAACTGTTTTAATGCCAGGAGAAACTTTTTCCTTTAATAAAGTAGTAGGAAAAAGAACAATAGAAGAAGGCTATAAAGATGCTAAAATATATGAAAATGGTAAAGTGGTTGATGGTTTAGCAGGAGGTATATGTCAAATTTCTTCAACATTGTACAATGCTGTTTTAGAAGCAAATTTAGAAATTGTTGAAAGATCAAATCATTCTTTTACAACTTCTTATGTAAAAGCAGGAAAAGATGCAACAGTTGTTTATGGAGTAAAAGATTTTCAATTTAAAAATAGTAGAAACTATCCAATAAAAATAGAAGGTAGTGTTGCAAGCGGAATAGTAACATTTAAGATTCATGGAATAAAAGAGGAAGTAGAATATGAAGTAAAAATAGTACCATATACTACTAGTACAATACCATATACTACTCAAACAATAACCGATACAAGTTTAGCTCCGGGAGAGCAAGTTGTTGAACAAGCGGGGCATGCTGGTTGCAAGGTAACAACTTATAAACAACTATGGTTAAATGGTACAATGGTTTCTAATGAGTTATTGTCTAATGATACTTATAGTCCAATGCAAGCGATAATTAGAGTAGGACCATAAAATAAAAGCTATCGAATTCGATAGCTTTTATTAAAAGGAGTTTACAAATGAACGATTTTGAAAATGAAAAATTATATTGGAAAAATAAATTTGATAGCGGAGAAATTGATCTTAATACTTATAATAAGCAAATAGAAATGATTGAACTTAGATATAATTTTAATGCAAGAACGAAAAATAAATATATTAATAGAATTAATAGAATGAGTAAAAAAACTAAAATTATTATTGTGGTAGTAATTATAATTTTAGTGGGATATATTTATCAAAAATTTTTTTATATAGATAAAAGTAGGTATATAGATGCAGATTTAACAAATTTAGAAGCTCCAATACAGATAGGTGCAGAGGGGAATACTACAAAAATTATAGATGGAATAATGATAGAAATTGATTATATTGCTTCTTATACTATAAGTGGAAGGGTAGTAAAAAACTTTTCTTATTTACCTCTTACAATGCAAAATAAAATTTCTCCAAAGGATGTAGGTCTTACTTGGGGCTTTTTAGCACAAGATGAATATAACAACAAAGTACAATGGAAAGCTACTGGAAATAGATTTTTGAATTGGAGAGTAGAAGATGGAGATTGGTATAGAAATACAATAGGTGAAAGTAATTTTCAAGAACACGTTTCAAATAATCATTTAATAGACAGCAATGACGAAATAAAAAATTTAATAAATAAAATAAAAGAAAATGATTATGTTAAAATAACAGGCTATTTAGTAAATGTTTATTACAAAAGAAGTGATGGATATACTTATAATTGGAGAAGTAGCTCAAGTAGAGGAGATACAGGTGCAGGAGCTTGCGAATTAATTTATGTAACAGATGTTAATTGGCTAAAATAAAGGAAAAATATTATTATAGACAAATATAAAATAGATATAAGACTCTAAATTTTGTATTGACAAATAAATTAGAATGTACTATAATAAATAACGTTCGTAAGCACCATTAGCTCAGTTGGTAGAGCAGTTGACTCTTAATCAAATGGTCGGAGGTTCGAATCCTCTATGGTGCACCATTAAAACTAGGTAAAGTATTATTACCTAGTTTTTTTGTTTATTATTTTATATAAATTAATAAAAAATTATTATAAATTTAAAGATATAAAGTTCACAAAAAGTTCATTTGCGTTTAATAAATAGAATTGGTATAATAAATACAAATTTTGAACTTTAGAAAATATTTATAAATGTCGAAATTTAATAGGAGGAGAAAATGATAGATTTACATAGTCATATTTTATTTGAAACAGATGATGGTTCTAGCTCAATAGAAGAAAGTATAGAAATGGCAAAAGAAGCTTATGAAGCTGGGTTTACAACTATATGCTGTACACCACACTATTTAGAGCCACAATATATAAATAAAAAGAAGGAAAATAAAGAAAAATTAGAAATACTTCAAAATAAATTAGATCAAAGAAATATTAACATTAAATTAGAGCTGGGAAATGAAATTTTTATTGCACAAAATATAGAAGAACTAATAAATATGGAAAAAGCAAGTACTATAGGAGATTCTGAATATATATTAATTGAACTTCCAATGTTTCAAAAACTTACTAATGCAATAGATATGATTAGAAATTTGCCATATTCAAAAATTATTTTGGCACATCCAGAAAGATACGAATATGTACAAAAGGATATTTCTTATTTATCTGAATTTATAGAGATGGGAGTTTTATTACAAGGAAACTATGAAAGTATCTTAGGCAAATACGGAAGCCAAGCACAAAAAACTTTAAAAAAATTACTTAAACAACATAAAATAGATTTACTTTCAACAGATACTCATAGAAAAAATTCTACTTATAAAAAATTTTTTGAAGTAGAAAAAAAGTTGAGAAAAATAGTAAAAGAAGATTATTACAGAGATTTAACTTTTAATGTTCCGAATGATATTTTAAGAAATATTTAAAATATTATTGAATAAAAAAATAATTATAGGTATAATATTCTGGGTGGTAATTAATGGAAGAATTTGATTTAAAAAGATTTGCCAAAACTGCATGGCAAAAGAAATGGCTTATAATAGCTATTATGGTTATATCAATGGTTATCGGATATTGTTATTCGTTTTTTTTGGTTGTTCCAAAATATCAATCATCAACAACAATTGTACTAACTAAAGTTGAATCAGCTGGAGAAACAGAAAGCCAAGATTCGATTACTCAGACAGATATAACTATGAATAAAAGTTTAGTAGATACATATAGTGATATCATAACTAGCAATAAGGTAGCAAAAACAGTAATAGAAAATTTAGGGTTAGATATGAATGAAGAAACTCTAAAAAAGGCAATATCCGTAACTACTGGTGATACAAGTGCTATACTAAAAATAACTGTTTCAAATGAAAATGCCGAACTTGCAAAAAATTTAACAAATGAAGTTGCTAAAGTTTTTTCTGAACAAATAAAAGAAATTTATAAAATTAATAATGTTAATATTATAGATGAAGCAGAAGTTGAAACTATTCCTTATAATGTTCATCATGTTAAAGATTTAGCTATTTTCTTTGTTTTAGGTATGTTTTTATCAGGTGGATTAATACTAGTAATATATATGTTAGATACTACTATTAAGCAAACTGAAGATATAGAAAATCTAAAGCTACAGGTTATAGGAATAGTACCTTTGTATGAGAGAGACTGCGAAAATAAAATGCTTCAAGAAACTAAAAAAGATTATAAACCTACAAACAAAGGAAAAAGAAATAAAGATTCTGAACTAATAGTTTTAGAAAATGCAAAATCTCCAATTACAGAGGCATTTAGAACTTTAAGAACAAATATTATTTTTTCTAAGGGAGAAAATGAGGTTAGAAATATTTTAATTTCAAGTTCAAATGCACAAGATGGAAAAAGTTATGTTTCAGCAAACTTAGCTACTATGTTTGCTAAAGCCAATAAAAGAGTTATATTAGTAGATGCAGATATGAGAAAAGGTAGACAAAACAAAATATTTAAAGTTTCAAATTCTCAAGGTTTATCTAATTGTCTAGTGGATATGGGCTCAAGAGCAAAGATGGAATTATCTCAAATGTCAAAATATATAAAAGCAACAAGAGTTCCAAACTTGCATGTAATTACTTCGGGAGATAGACCTACAAATCCAGCTGAATTATTATCTGCTGCAAGAGTAGTTAAACTTTTAGAACTTTTAGATTCAATGTATGATATTGTAATTATAGATGGAACTCCATCTGCTATTGTTTCAGATAGTGTTGCAATGTCAAAATTTGTAGATACTGTATTAATAGTTGCATCATACAAAAATACAAAAATAGAGACTTTAGATAAAGTTAAAAAGAGTTTTGAAAATGTTGGTGGAAAAATAACTGGTGTTGTATTAAACAAATATCCATTTTCAAAAAGTACATATACAGAAAGCTATTATTATGACGACAATAAAGTAAAAGATAAAGATATCGATCAACCAGAACAAATAAAAAGCGTTTCTGAAATTATAGAAGAAGCTACAAAAAATCCAAAAACAAGAAATAGAAAGTTTTTACACGAGCAAGAAGAAACTAGTTGGCAAGAAAATAGCTTAGCTAATATTCCAGATGGTGAAAGTAATCAATATTTAGAATATAAAATAGAAAGCATTAGTAATGAATTATCAAATATTAAAAATTTATTTATACAAGCTATGATGGAAAATAATAAAGTAGATCCAAGAGATATTGCCGATATAAAAGCTGAAATTAGTAATATGAAGCAAATGATAGATTTAAGAAAGGATCTAGATGTAAGTAAAGAAATAAGAGATGAAATCGAAAGTGTAAAAGCAATTACAGAAAATTTAGTGGATACCCAAAGAGAAAATAATGAAAAAGTAAAAAAATTCATAGAAGAATATAGAAAAAGAAGAGGATAAATAAAAAATCTTAGTAATTTAAAATTACTAAGATTTTTTTGCATAAATATAAAGAAAAAAACAAATAATAGTTAAAAATAACATATAAAGAGAGGATTAAAAAAATGGCAAATTTAACTCAAATAGAGTTGCGAAATTTAAGGCATTTAATATGTATGGAGGATACAGCTTTTAAAAAATTAAGTAATTATGCAGACTATGCAGTTGATCCACAAATAAAGCAAGTGTTTAATAAAGCAGCACAAGATGCTTTAAATACTAAAACAAAGTTAGTATCATTTTTGAATAAGTAGGGGGAGAAAATGGAAGAAAAAGATATGGTGAATGATATTTTGCAAAATAGTAGTGCTTTTTTAAAAGAATATGAATGCTATATTGTAGAAAGTAAAAATATGGAACTTAGACAATTATTGCAAAATTTACGAAATACTTACGAGAGTTTTCAATATGAAATGGTAAAGTTAGCAGAATCAAAAGGCTATTGTATCCCAGAAGAAAAAGCTACTAAAGATGAAATTAATAAAGTAAGAAATGAATTTTCTGAATAATCAAAAAAAACAGTAAAGCAATTAAATTTTATATTGTTTTACTGTTTTTTTACTTTATTAATAAAATTTTAAGAATTTACTAACAAAATTGAGAAAAAACGAGAAAATTAAAATTAAAGTACAAAAAAATCCAAATTTTACAAATTGATATTGAATTTAAAAATATATAGAATATAATAAGCAAAAGAAAAAAGTTAAAGGAGTGTAAATTTAATAGTGTTTAAAAAGGTAATCATTCATTTGAAATTATGGACAAAGTTAACTGTAATTATAATGATTGCTTTAGCAATTATTGGTTTTTTAATATTTTTTGTATATAAACCTACATACAGTGTTACTTTAAATGGAGAATTTATTGGTTATACAGAAGACAAAGGAAAATTACAAAATAAAATAAACGATTATATAAAATCAGGAGACAATAATATTATTGCTTTTGTTGAAATAGAAACTTTACCTGAATATAAAATATGTTTACTAAAAAAAGGAATTACTACTAATAGTGATGAAATATTTTCAAAAGTTATTAGTTCAGGAGTACCTTATTATAAATATTATGCAATTTTAGAAAATAATGAAGAAAAATATTATGTTCAAACTTATGAAGAGGCTGAAAAAATATTAAACGAATTAAAGGAAAAAGATAGTAATAACAAAGATTCAATAACATATGCTTTAAAATATAATACAGAACTAAAAACTTTTACGGATACTTCAACAGCAGTTGCTTCATTATATGTTGAAAAGCCAAAAGTTGTACAAAAGAAAGTTACTAATAGTAAAATAAATACATCTGCCAATGTTGACTATAGTAATACTGCTTTAGGAATAGCTTTAATAAAACCTATTAATGGTACGATTTCTTCACGTTTTGGCGCTAGAAGTAGTATAAGAAGCAGTGTACATACAGGTTTAGACATAGCAGCATCAAGAGGTACTCCAATAAAAGCAGCAGCAGGAGGTACAGTTATTTATTCTGGAAGAAAAGGTTCATATGGAAATATGATAGTAATAGATCATGGAAACGGTGTAGAAACATATTATGCACATTGCAATAGCTTAGTTGCTTCAGCAGGAGAAAATGTTTCTCAAGGACAAGTAATAGCTTATGTTGGTTCAACAGGAAATTCAACAGGTCCTCACTTACATTTAGAAATAAGAGTAAATGGTGTAGCAAAAAATCCGCAAAATTATTTGTATAAATAAAATAAGCCCTTAAATGTTTTAACATTTAAGGGTTCATTTTTTTTACTTTATACATAAATTTATAGCATTTTTATCTAAAAAACAAATTGTATTTTCTTTTAATTTTGCAAGAAAAGTTTGAGAGTTATTTACAAAGTCTGCAAATTCTGTAATAGAAGAAAAAAGAAACTCTTTCTGACTAATATTTAATTTATCTGTTGAAATTGATAAAAAATACTGTAAATTATATCTATATAGAGAATTACTATTTTCTAAAGCTTTTAATAAATTTTCACTAGAGTTTTGTGATAAAAATTGACAAAATCCTGTAAACTCATCAAATGTTTTAAAACGATAAATAGAAAATGTTGGGGATAAGCAATTTGACTTTCTTCTGGTATGTACTACAATTTTTTTCTTGGGTTTATTTTCTGGTTGCAATCTTGTAATTATTAAAATAAAATTTCCATTAGTTAAAGCAATTGTATTAACTTCTAGTTTGTACTCTTCTGTTTTAAAATTTAAAGTTTTTTCTGCTAGATCTAGTATTTTTAAAAACAATGTTTGACTTTGAATAGAATTAGACATAAAAGAATGAAAGTCAATATTATTTTCTTCTAAATCATTATAATCAAATATTATTCTTATTTTATTTTCACTTAATTTTTCTATTTTCAAAGAAAGGTACCTCCAAGAAATATATATATTAATTATACTACTTTGGTTTTGAAAGTAAATGTCAAAAACTGGTATATATAATAAATATATGAAAAAATAATAAAAAAGTTTCTAAAAACTTTATATATTTACTTGAAAAAAACGCCTTATCAATATATAATAATTAGGACAAAATCAAAATTCCGTAAGAAAAAATGGAGGAAAAAATATGGCAACAAAAGATAAAAATATATGGATATTATTAATTTTTATTTTATCAGGAATTGTAATAGGAGGATTACTTGGAGAATTAGCAGCTAAGGTAGATTGGCTATGGTGGCTTAGCTATGGACAAGAATTTGGAATGTCAGATCCATTTACTTTAGATTTAAGTGTTATGAAAATAAGCTTTAGTTTAATGTTTAAAATAAATGTAGCAAGTATTATAGGTATTGCAATTTCAATATTTGTATATAGAAAAGTATAAACAAGGGCATAAATAGACGGAAAGGAATTGTATTGAAATCAAAAAAAGAGCCGTTTATAGAAAAACCATACGAAAGATTAGAATTTTATGGAGCGGAAACTTTAAGTGAAGCAGAGCTAATTTCAATAGTACTAAGGACTGGTGCAAAAGGTTTTAATTCACTTGAAGTTGCAAAAATGTTACTAAATCATTTTCAAGCAATAGGAAGCCTTAGATTTCTGCAGGAGGTTAGTTTAGAGGAACTAAGAAAAATAAAAGGAATAGGAAGGGTTAAAGCAATAAAACTAAAAGCAATAGGAGAAATTGCTAAAAGAATTAATAAACCCTTGCAAATAGAAAGATTAAAAATTAATTCATCAAAAGATGTGGTTAATCTAGTTGATGAAATGAAATTTGAAAAAAGAGAGATTGTTAAATTAATTATTTTAAACTCAAAGAATAATGTAATAAAAATAAAAACAATAGCTACAGGAAGTGTGAATTCTGTTTTAATAGATCCTAAGCAAATCTTTTCAGAAGTAATAAAAATGGAAGCACCAAAAATGATTTTAGTACATAATCACCCAAGTGGAGATGCTACTCCAAGTGTGCAAGATATACAAATTAATGAAAGATTAAAACAATGTGCTATGTTATTTAAAATTGAATTTTTGGATCATATTATTATTGGAGATGGAAACTATTTTAGTATAGTAAGCTAGGAGATGAAAATGAGTTTTTTAAGCAATTTAGATAATAGAGAAATAGGAATAGATTTAGGAACAGCAAACATATTAGTGGCTTTAAAAAAGAAAGGAATTGTATACAGAGAGCCTTCAGTAGTTGCTTTAGACAAAAAAACAAAAGAAGTTTTGGCTTTTGGAAATCAAGCTAAACTTATGCTAGGAAGAACACCAGAAAAAATTGAAGCAATTAAACCAATGAAAGACGGAGTAATTGCAGATTTTACTGCTACTAAATTAATGTTAAAATCAATTGTATCAAAAGTTTGCAAAAAATATAAAATATTTAAACCAAGAGTAGTTGTTGGTGTACCTTCTGGAATAACAGAGGTAGAAAGAAGAGCTGTTGAGGAAGCAATTTTATCTAGTGGTGCAGGAAATGTATATTTAGTTGATGAACCAATGGCTGCAGCGATTGGAAGTGGATTAAATACCTCAGAACCTACAGGAAATATTATAGTAGACATAGGAGGTGGAACAACAGAAGTTGCAGTAATTTCATTAGGTGGTATAGTAGTAAGTGAATCTTTAAAAGTTGCAGGAGATGAATTAACAGAAGATATAATTAATTATGCTAAAAAGAATTTAAATATAATAATAGGTGAAGTAACTGCTGAAAATGTAAAAAAACAACTAGGATGTGCAAAACCTTTAGTAACAGAAGAAAGCATGGAAATTAGAGGAAGAGATGTTGTAACAGGTTTACCTATAACAAAAGAGATAAATTCAAATGATGTAGGACTAGCAATACATGATTCTCTTTTAAAAATCGTAGAAACTATAAAAAGCTGCTTAGAACAAACACCACCAGAATTACTTTCTGATATAGCTGTAAAAGGAATTATGGTAGCTGGTGGAGGAGCTCTAATAAAAAATTTAGACAAGTTAATATCAGAAAAAACAGATACACCTGTATATATAGCAACAGAACCATTAGAATGTGTTGTAAAAGGAACACAAAAAATTGTAGAAGATGTAAATCATTTAAAAAAGGTGTTAGGATAATATAAGCTTAATTAAAATGAAAGGAAAAAGTATAAAATAGTTTTATACTAGGAATTAGAATGAATAGAAATAAACAAACAGAATTTTTAGGAGTAATTATTACAATTGTAATTTTAATTTTATTAATATTTCTTTCAAATGTTCAAGTAGATAAATTGTCATACATAGAAAGTGTTGTAAATAGTGTAATAACACCAGTTCAAAGATTTTTTACAGATGTAAAAAATAAGATACAAGGAAACGATTCTTATTTTGCTAATATGGAGGCTTTAGAAGCTGAAAATGAGGAATTAAGAAAGGCAAATAGTGAACTAGAAACACAATTAAGAGAATTAGAAGTTATAAAAGCTGATAATGCAACACTTCAAGAATATATGAATTTAACACAAAAATACGCTGAATATCAAACAATACCAGCTTATGTTATAAATAAAGATGTGAGTAATTATAGTAGTAACTTAGTAATAAATGTAGGAACAAATGATGGAGTAGATGTAAATATGACTGTAATTGCAGACAAAGGATTAGTAGGACATGTAATATCAGTAACTGAAAAAACTGCAAAAGTACAAGTTATTATAGATGCAGCAAGTACAGTAAGTGCTAAAATAACAACTACAGATGAGAGTATAATTTGCAAAGGAACACTTGAAAATAATCAGATATTAAGAGCAAGTTACATACCAACTGGTGCAGAACTAATTCAAGGAGATAATGTATCTACATCAGGATTGGGTGGTATTTACCCACAAGGAATTCATATAGGAACAATAAAAGAAATTATAACAACTAGTAATATTATCGATAGATATGCAATAATAGAACCTGCTGTCGATTTTTCAAAGGTTACTAATGTATTAGTTGTTAAAAATCAATAATTAAAAGCAAAAGGAGAGGAAAATGAAAAAAATAGGAATTGGTATTTTATTTTTGATAACATTCTTTATTATATATTTTTTAGAAGCAAATATATTTCCTTTTCTTACAATAAATGGAATATTACCGAATTTATTTGTAATATTTATATTATTTATTGGATTATTTGCAAATACCGCTTATGGAGTCTTTTTTGGAACTATATGTGGTTTAATATTAGACTTTATTTATGGAAAATGTATAGGTATATCAGCTGTTATGTTATGTGTAGTAGGATATTTAGGTTCATATTTTGATAAAAACTTTTCAAAAGAAAACAAAATTACTATTATATTAATGGTAGCTGGTTCTACAATAATCTTTGAAGCAGGTTATTATTTGTTAAGTTCTATTATAATAGATTTTGAATTAGAATGGCTTGCTTTTTTCAAAATATTAGCAATAGAAGTACTTTATAATGTTTTGTTATCAATTATATTATATCCAATTATTCAAAAAGCAGGGTATAGTGTAGATAGAATCTTTAAGAAAAACAATGTATTAACAAGATATTTTTAATAATTATAGATATAAGAGGTGAGGAATCTGAGACAAAAAAGCGAAATAGAGAAATCTAATTTTAGATATAATGTAGTTACAACAATTATATATGTTTTTGGTATTATAATATTAATGCAACTTTTTAATTTACAAATTGTAAATGGAGCTGAATATAGAGAAACATCTAATACTAGATTATCAAGAGAGGGAAAAATTGAAGCAGCTAGAGGAAATATTACAGATAGAACAGGTATAGTTTTGGCTTCAACAGACTCTAGTTTTTCTGTAGAAATGTATAAAACAAATGTTGAAAATGATGTATTAAACCATTCTATTTTAACAATGACAACAATATTAGAGCAAAATGGCGATTCTTATATAAATCCATTTCCAATTAGTATAAATCCATTTCAATATAATTTTGAGTCTGAAGAGGAATTAGCAGAATGGAAGGAAGAATATGATATTCCGGAAACAGCATCTGCAGAAGAAGCTTTTTATCTATTTAGAGATAAGTACGAGATAAACTCAGATGATATTTCTGAAATATCAAAAATATTAGCTATAAGATATGCAATTACGACTCAAGGGTATTCAAATACAAAATCAATTCAAATTTCAGATGAAATAAGTAGAAATAGTGCTGTACAACTTCAAGAAAGAGGAGCAGAACTTACGGGTGTAAGTATTGTGCAGGAGCCAATTAGAAAATATGAAAGAGGAACTTTAGCATCACATATTATAGGATATGTTAGTAGAATTACAGAAAACAATAAAAAAGAATTTGAAGAAAGAGGAGATACACACAAATATGATGCTGATGATAAAGTTGGACAAACTGGTATAGAAAAAGTTTTTGAAGAATATTTAAGAGGAGAAGATGGAACTAAACAGATAGATATGTCCGTTGATGGAACTATTACAGGCGAGTATACTTCTCAAGAAGCAGTTGGAGGTGCTAATGTAGTACTAACAATAGATGCAAACTTACAAGCAGTAGCAGAAAATGCTTTAAAAAATAATATAGAAAAAATCAGAAGCGGAGGTTTCGGAAAAACCTATGACGCAAATGGAGGTTGCGTGGTAGTAACAAATGTTAAAACAGGCGAAATTCTAGCTATGGCAAGTTATCCAGATTATAATCCTTCATATTTTTATGATGGAATATCAAATGAACAATGGCAAGAATATAATAATTCTGTTACAACTCCACTTAGAAATAGAGCTATACAAAATGCTTATGCACCAGGTTCTATATTTAAAATGATAACAGCTATTGCAGGTCTTCAAGAGCAAAAAATAGGAATAAACGACTATATAAACGATGTTGGTCAATATTATGTAGAAGGTACAACAAAAGGATATAGATGTTGGATATTTACAGATTATGGACATGGACATGGAAGAGTAAATGTAATTTCTGCTATACAAAAATCTTGCAATTATTATTTTTACGAAGTTGGAAATAGACTAGGTATTGACTTATTATCAAAATATGCTAGATATTTTGGACTTGGATCTAAAACGGGAGTAGAATTGCCTAGTGAGGTTAGTGGAACAGTTCCAGCTAAAGAATTAGTTAAAGAAAATGAAAACAGAAATTGGTCTTCAGCAGATACGATTATTTCCGCAATTGGACAAAGTTATAATAATTATACTCCAATACAAATGGCAAAATATATTTCAATGTTAGCAAATGGCGGAAACAAAATAGACTTAAGCATTATAAAAAATATAGTTTTATCAAATGGTACACAAGTTGCAAAATCTGAAATAGATGAATTTGTTAAAAACAAATTAAATTTAGAAGACTCAGATACAGAAGATATAGAAATAAGCGAAGAAAATCTAAACGCTGTTTTGGAAGGTATGAGGTCAGTTGCTGAAGATGGAGGTACTGCATATTCTATATTTAAAAATTTCGAAATTAGCATAGGAGGAAAAACGGGTTCAGCTGAAGCTGGTAAATATGTAAATGCTTGGTTTACTGGTTTTGCACCTTTTGAAGATCCAGAAATAGCAATTGTTGTTATGGTAGAAAACGGTGGACACGGAAACTATACAGCAGAAGTAGTAAGAGATATAATGTTAGAATATTTTGGAATGAATGTTGCTAGCGTACAAGAAGATATGACTGCAAGATTAGAAACAGAAAGTTTTAGATAAAAGAAAGGATGTGCAATATGTTAAATAATATTAAGATTAGCCAAACTACAGAAGAAATTGTTTTAAATGTAAATGTAATTGCAGAAATTCAAGAAATATTAGAAGAATTGCAAACTAAAATTCCTAAACTTAGAGATTTTTACCAATCTTCTAAAATTCCAATAAGAGTAACAGGAAAATTATTTACGGAAACAGAAATAGAAATGATAAAAAAAATTATTAATGATGAAATTGATGTAGAAGTAAAATTTGATGACGTATCAGATTTACTAGGATTGCATGCCATTAAAAAAACATTTGAAACAAAAACTGAAATATCTGAAACAAAATATATTACAAACTGTATTCGTTCTGGACAAAAAGAGGAATATTCTGGAAGCTTAGTAATTTTTGGAGATGTAAATGCAGGTGCTGAAGTTATAGCAGGAGGAAATATAGCAATTCTTGGCGCATTAAGAGGTTTAGCCCATGCGGGAGCTAATGGTAATACTATGGCAGTAATATCCGCAAATTCAATAGATGTTACTCAAGTTAGAATAGCAAATTTAGTAAAAGAAATAGAAACTAAAATAGAAAAATGCCCTATATGCAAAATAAAAGATAATAATATAGTAATAGAATAGACATTTAAGAAAATATTAATAGTAAGAAAATAATTGGAATTGTAATATCACAAGAATCTTCACCTAGCAATAAAATTGTTAATATTATTAGCAAAATGTCGTCTAAATATAGAGATGTACCATTTATATTCATAAGTGGTACATCTTTATTAATATTAGCAAATTTATCAATTAATTGATTTATTCTCATTAGAATTGTCGCCCCCTTTTGAATTAAAGAGTTCTAATAAGTTTAAAAGATTTGCATATTTAATGTACTCATCTAGCTTTTCCTGCTTCTCCTTACGCAAAAAAGGTTTTAAGGAATTTAATAGATTGTTTCTAGGAACATTTTTTTGATTCATTTGTTGCATAATATTTTTAATTTTCAATATAGTTTCAATATCTAAATTAAAATCTGATTCACCTGTAATATTAGAGGTAAATGAATTTTGATTATCTGAGGTATTTGTATTGCTATTAGATGAACTATTAGAAGGATTATCAGAAACTTTATTTAAGATTTGGTTTATATCTATATTTTTTTCCTTTAAAATATTAGAAAACTGATTCATAACATTAGATAAATCTTCATTCATTTTAAACCTCCTAAAACTAATTATTAATTATTGTTTTTCTTGCTGATATCACTATTTCTTAAGATTTGCTCAGCTTTATTAATATTCTTTTCTAATTCCGCTTTATCCATTTTAGAAATCATTGCTAAAAGTTGATTTATATCTAAATTATTCATATACTTTCCCTCCTAAGATATTCTAATATACTATATGCAAAATACTAAAAAAGTTGAATAAAAGTAAATATTTATTTGAATAGATAAAAGATAGATACACAAAAGTAATAAAAATTTAATATTGAAAAAATTTGGAACAGATTTTAATGTTCCGTAGCTAAAAAATAAAAAAATGTCTGTAATAATTGAAAAATGGCAAATTTTGGCTATGTACAAATTAAAAAAAATGTTTTAGTATAATTATATATATTTATAAATTAGGTAAAGAAGTGCCTAATTAAAGAACAAACTAAAGAGAAGAAAGGGATTTGAAAATGAAGAAAACATTGAAGAAATGCATTGTTTTAGCAATTATATTTATTCTTACATTTGTAAACTATGGTTTTTCAATTGAAGTCATTGCTACAGAAGGTGCATCTGTTTTTAATTCAAGTATTTTCAGAAAAAGCAGTATACAATTAAAAGCTTATTTTGATAATAAAGAAAATGAAACAGAAAAACTATCAGATGTAAATAAAGAAGTTGTTATAACAACGGAATTAAACCCAAAAGTGGATGGGCTTTTACAAGATGCGATTTTAAAATTAGATTTGGAAAATAGTGATAACAGTAATTTTGAAATTGTATCTGTTACTAAAGAGGGAGAAGAAGCTGAGCAAACAATTGCAATGCAGCAATTAAGTAAAGGTGTAGATACTAATTTGAAAGCTTCTACAGATTTTACAGCAGATGATAGTAACACTTCTAATGAAGAAAATCTTACAACTGAGACTAGCAATTCAGAAAATACGTCAAGTCAAAATACAGTAGGATTTTCAGAAGATGAAAATCAAGTTACAGAAAATAATAGTGTAAATGAAGAAGTTTCAAATGTAGTAGAAGAAAATACAAATACTAATGAAACTGCTACTGACAATACTCAAACTGCAGAAGAAAATGAAGTTGAAGATGAAATGATAGATGAAGAAAAAGTAATAGAAGCTGTAACCAAAGAAGCAAATGAAGAAAAGCAAAGCAATACAGCAAATAGTGAAATTAATATTACTTCTTCAAATGAAATTTCACTTCAAAATATTTTAACTGCAACGAAATTAAATATTGTAATAAAATATAAGCAAGGTGAAACTGTTAATATAGAAGATTTATATAAAAAATTAAATGTAAGTTTAACAGGTACTTTTATAGATACAGACCTTGAAGAAATAGAAGTTTCAGAAGTAGAAGATTTAACTCTAGGATGGGAATATAGCAAAGAAATTGAAATAGCTTCAGAATATACAAAAGTTTCTCCATTTAGTATAGGAGAGAATACTGGAACAATTGTTGAAAATCAAATATCTGTAAAAAGAGAAATTACAGATAATAATTATTTACCACTTAAAGAAACAAACATTAAAATTCAAGTCCCTGAATTAAAAGGTAAATTACCAATAGCAATAAGTGTAAATGCAAATAAATTAATGGCAACCAAAGGAGAAGAATTTGGTGCAGTTGATTTCTCTGAGAATAATTGGAAATATGATGAAAATTCACAAACTATAGAAATAAGCGTAAAAAATGAAAATAATGGAGTAGCTACTAATACAAAAGGAGAAGATGTTTATGTAGTTACATATAGATATGAAGATTATATAGAAGATCCAAATGTACAACTTGGAAAAGATATAGTTGTAAAAGTAGAAGAATATAGCGGAATAGAAAACAAAACTCAAGAAAAATCTATAAAAACAGAACAAGAACAAGAAATTAATGTTGGTGAATTAATTACATATTCAGTTGGTACAACAGAAGATAGAATAAATAAAGGAACAATTAATGCTAACTATTATTCTGAAACACAATATGAAACAGAATTTAAAACAATAGTTAATTTAAACATACTAACAAGTGATATGCTAGAAAATATTACTGTTAGTGGAACAAAAGAAACTTACTTAGATAAAGATGGAAATGAATTTAGTGCAGATAATGATGTAATGTATAAAGGAGTAAACTTTAACTATCAAGAAATTAGAAATATTTTAGAGCAAGGTAATACTATTGATTTATTAGATGCAGATGGAAATATACTTTATACAATGAACAAAGATAATACAAATTCAGATGAAACTGCAAAAATATTATTATCAGAAAATACAAAGAATCTTCAAGTAAGAATTAATTCAATTGGTGCAAATGGAAATATAACAATAGAATTTGTAAAAGTAATAGGAAAGAGTGCTTATACTGCAGCAGAATTTAGTGAATTTAAAACAATTAAAAGCAGTGTAAGAGCTTATGTAAAATATACAGGTAGAGAAGAAACTTTTAGCCTAAAGGAATTAGAAACAGAAAAATCACTTTCAGAAAGTTACACAAGAGCAAAAATATCTATTAATAAAGATTATTTAACAACTATTCAAGAAAATGAAAACGTAGAAATAAAAATAGAATTAAATAATGAGCAAGAAACAAGTGATTTATACAAAAATCCATATTTTGAAATTGTATTTCCTAATTACATAAAAAGTGTTGAAATACAAAGTATGAACTTATTATATGAAAATGGGTTAAGAGTAGGAGATTTCCAAACAGATACAAGAGATGGAAATGTAAAACTAAGAGTAGAATTGCAGGGAACACAAAAAGCTTTTAGTGATGGAGAATTATTAAATAGTACAAGCATAATAATTAACTGCAAAATTGTGGTAGACGAAGTAACACCTAAAAAAGAAGACCAAATAAAATTATATTATTGCAATGAAGCAGTAACAAATTATGAATCTCAAACTAAATGGAGTATAAATAAACAAACTCCAAGTGATATTATAAAAGCTACTAACGGTTTTGATGTTGAAGTATTTGAATATCAAGCACCAACAGGAATGGTAGCAGTTAATACAATTAAAAACTATGATGGAAATTCAAGTGAAGTAAAATCAGTAAAACAAGGAACTATTACAAAAGAGATAAGTAGAGAAAAAGCTTCACAAATTGCTCAAATGCAACTTACAACTTTAAACAATACAGGAAATGATTGTACAGATGTTACTTTAGTAGGTAGAATACCTTTTAAAGGAAATAAAGTGGTAACTAATAATGAAGAACTAGGAACAACAACAGATACTGTTATGAAGGACATAATTAAAGCAGATAATAATAATAGTGTAAGTTCTACAATTTATTATTCTACAAATCCAGATGCAAATAAAAATTTAAATGATGTATCTAATGGCTGGACACAAGAAGTAGCAAATATAAATGAAATAAAATCATATTTAATAGTAGTAGATGGAACTGTAAAAGCAGGTGATGTATTAAGATATACTTATGATTTTGAAATTCCAGAAAATTTACCTTATGAAGCTGGAATATATGGAACATTCTCAGCCTACTACAATAACAATTCAGATGTTGCTATCGTTTACGAGAGTTCAACAGCAGATAAAGTTGGTTTAACAACAGAAGCTGGGCCAAAATTAGAAGCAAGTTTAAGTGTAGACATTGGTGATGGAGAAGAAATTTTAGAAGGAAAAAGATTAGAATATACAATATTTGTTAATAATGTAGGAAGTGTAGATGCAGAAAATGTTGTAGCTAAAGTAGATGTACCAAGATATGCAAGTCATACAGAACAAGGAAGTACTTCTGGAAATAATGGTGACTATGGATTTTCAACAACAGATAAAAATTCTTTAGAGTTGGCAATAGGAACAGTATCAGCAGGAGAAATAAAAGAAGTAAAATTCTATCTTCAAGCTAAAGAATTACCTACATTAGAAGAATATGTTTCTACTTTAGGAATTAACTCTGGAAGTGATGATAATGGTTATTATTATGAAGATGTAGATGGAAATAAAACTTATGTAGAAGAAGTTCCAGAAATTTGGATTGATGTACAAGCAAAGATAGAAAGTACAACTTTTGGAACTACTCTAGAAACAAATACTGTTAGAAATAAAATAAAGAAATCAAGCTTTATTTCAATATTCTCTATAAAATATGATAGAGAATTAGGAATTGATTATGATTCAAACTTTAATTTACAAGTTTTAAATAATTCTGGTAAAGATTTAAAAAATGTAAAAGCAATTTTACATACAAGTAAATATTTACCTTATGTATCAAGTGAAAGTAGTAGAGAAAATACTTATGTAAATTATGATGAAACAAATCAGTTAGTATATTTTGAATTAGGTGATATAGAAGCAAATGGTTCATTTACTTTAGATGTAATACTAAGAGCAGTAAATATTCCAACAGGATCAGAAAATATTGATTGCTATTTTGAACTAACTGCTGATGGCATAGAAACTGAATATAGTACAACAATACCACAAAAAATTGTTAAATCATATTTAACAGCTAGTCAAACTAATACAATTTTAAATAAACAAGTAAAAGAAGAGGAAAGTTTTACTATATCTGTTAAAGTAAAAAATGAAGGAGCAAGTAGTGCAGTAGATAGTACATTTGAATTAGAGATACCAGATGTTTTGAAAGTAAAAAAAGTAACATATGATGGAGATTTATCTGGTATACTTGCAAATGGAAATGGTACAGGAAAAATAGACACAACACTTCCAATATTACCTATAGGAAGTACAATTAATATTAACATTACTCTAGAAGCACAAAATATAAGTGGTAGCGAAAATACAAATGTATCTTTACAACCAAAACTTACAAATGAATATCAAGACGATATGCTTCTAGATAAAGTTGAATTCATGGTTATAAATGATAAATTAACCGAAGCAGAGCAAGAAGCTATTGACCAGGCAGAAGCAGAAGATGAACAAAATAAACAAAATGAAGAAGATAAAGCAAATGCAGACAAAGAATCTATATCTGGGCAAGAAAATAATAACAATAACAATCAAGAAAATAATTCTAACAATAGCTCAAATAATTCAAATACTGGAAATGATACAAATCAAAATGTAAATAATTCAAATAACTCTAATAGTAATACAAATAATGGAGAAAACACAAATAATAATCAAAACAATAGCGAAGAACAAGTATATACTATCGGTGGTTTAGCTTGGATAGATGAAAATAAAGATGGTGTAAGAAACGAAGAAGAAGCTAAATTAGAAGGAGTAAAAGCAAATTTAATAAGTGTACAAGATAGTAAAATAGTTCAAACTGCTGAAACTTCAAATGATGGAGAATATACTTTTAGAAATGTAAGTGTTGGAAGATATATTATTACTTTTGAATATGATACAAATATATATGAACCAACAATTTATAGAAAAAATGGAACAGCAGAAGATGTAAACTCAGATGTTACATTAAATAGTAGTTCAGAGTTGGCAATAACAGATCAAATCACAGTTAATGGAGATGTAGCCAATATAGATATAGGACTAATAACAAGTAATATATTTGATCTAAAAATAAACAAATATATATCTCATGCAACAGTAACTGTAAGAGATGAGATAAAAGAATACGATTTTGACAATAAAGAAATTGCAAAAGTAGAAATAAGAGCAAATGAACTTAAATATGCAAAAGTAGACCTAGAATATACAATTGTAGTTGAAAATGTTGGAAACATAGAAGGATATGTTGAAAGATTGGTAGACTACCTAGAGAGTGGTTTAACTTTTAATGAAGAAGAAAATTCTATTTGGTATTTAGGTAATGATGGAAATCTATATACTAAGAATTTAGACAATACAAGTTTAAAACCAGGAGAAAAACGAGAGATAAAATTAGTTTTAAGTAAACAAATGACAGAAGAAAATACTGGTTTCGTAAGCAATAAAGTTGAAATTGTTAGTAGCTATAGTAATACGAATTTAAATGAAAACACAGATAATAATGTAAGTATTCAAAATACATCTTTATCTGTAGCAACAGGTAGAGCAGTAGGAATAATAAGTACAATTACAATAATAGCAATATGTGCAGGAATGGGATATTGCATATATATTGGAAAACTGAAAATTCCAAAAATAAACAAAAAGAAAGTTTATAAGTAAGGGGGTGAGCAAAATGAAGAATAAAATGAAGTTTATAAAACTATTAATAATTTTAATTGTAATGGTAAGTTTTGCGGTATATATTTTCCAAAATACTGTAGTATTAGCACAAGATGGAACAGAAGAAAATAATAATCAAGCAAATGCAATTGAAAGCTTAGATAGTGAACAATTAAGTAGAATAACAGCAAACTTACAACAAATGTTACAAGGTATTCCATGGAGCTCATCTAGCCCTATTAATAGCTCAACCTTTAATAAAAATCCAAATTACTTTTGTGTACAGCATGGTACAGCTTATGCTACTACATCAAATATAGATGGATTTCAAGGTAATTATGACCATATGAATACAAGTGGACTAGCATCAGTAAATTATAATGGTGGTTGGGATATAAAAACTCCAGCAATTGGAACAACAATAAGAACAGATCATAAAGAAGAGGATTCAGAAGTAGGAGAGAGAAAAAGTTATTCAAATTTCCATTATACAGAGATACCACAAAGCTATAGTGGAGGAATTGCTTTTGTACTTGCTAGATATAAACAAACTGCAGCACAAAGAGCAAGTACAGGATATACAAATGACCCTCTACAACATGCAATTTGGTATCATTATGGTCAGCTAGGAGCAGGAGAAAGCAATCCACTAAAAGCTGCAATGGATGCATATGATTCTTATTATGATGCAGCAATGAATAGACCGAATATAGATGTAACACCAGATCAAAATGTAGGTACAGTAAAAAGTGGAAGTAATTATGTAGTAGGCCCATTTGAGATGAGCAATTATGTAAGAGCAGTAGATTATAAATTTAATGAACCAACAGGATATTCTGGTGGACAAGAAGTAGGAAATGAAGATGAATCAAATCCTAATGCACCAGAATGGAGCACAGGAAATACAAATCTACAAAATAAATTTGGTACATCTGCAGATATGCAAGGTACAATTATAAAAGCCGTAGCAGTATTAAATAATGGAACTAGATATGAATTTCCAGTTCCAGAACCAGGTGCAACATTTAGTATTACAATTCCAATTTCTGTAGTTGGAAGTGCAGATGAATTAGAAAGAATTGAATTTACATATCAAAGAATTCACGCAACAGGTAACGGAACAAAATATGAAGGATATCAAGTAGAGATTACTTGGCAAAAAGATACAGAGTGGACTGGATGTACAACATATTATTGTCAGAATCAAAATCCAGGATTTGCAAGCCATTCACACTCAAATCATGGAGGAAATCAATTATGTGAATTTAGTTGGAAGTGTCCTAATATATATAATGGAAAAGGTGGTGGCTCTTGTGGATGTGGAGGTCATCATACAAGTCATGAACGGTCCTTGTCCAGATGAAGATCATGATAATGAGTGCGATTATGGAAAATGGTATCATAGTTCAGGTTGTTATACTGGATGTGGTGGACATAGTGATAGTCATTATTCAATGTTTAAATGTGAACATGGATATATAAAATGTAAAGCTTTTTCTTGGAAAGTTTCTTCAGTAAATAAAGACCATTGTCAAGATGGGTTAGAGGCATATGGTAGCTTATGGTCAGATACAAAATTATATACTGTAGATGTAAACGTACCACTTACAACAGACCTATCAATTTACAAATATATTGTAAAAGTAAACCACACAAATAATGAATATATCTTTGGTAGCTCAGGTTCTGAGGATACTAGTAGAAAATATAAAACAAATAAATCATCAGATACTGTAAAAGTTGAAAGAGGAGATACAGTAACATATAGAATTGATATTGAAAACAAATCAAGATTTGATGTAAGAGTAAAAGTAAAAGATTACTTACCATCAAATGTAGAGCAAGAGAAGATACCAAGTGAAATAAGTGCAAGCTCTTGGATAACTGTTGCAGCATATAGTACAAAAACCTTCTATATAACTTTAGTACCAAATGCAACAACAGGAAGCCATACAAATACAATTCAATTTATTACAAGAAATGATACAAATCCTCATATAGAATATACTTATTATAAAGGAAATGGTCCAGGACCAATTGTAAACTTAAATACAAGAGAAAGTGACTCAGATACTTATACAATTAAAGAGTATCAAGTAAATATTAATAAACATATTACAAGAGTTGAACATATAACTAATGGCGAAGGAACATACGATTCTACAGCTAATACAGAAACTAATTTGAAAACAAATCAAACAGCAGGAACAAGAGTAAATAGAACAGACGCACAAAACTTAAACGATCCTGTTTATGTAGAATATGGTGATAGAGTTTATTATGAAATAGATGTATACAACACAAATGGTAATGACTACAGAGGTACAAATAATTCTGCATCACCATATTGGAATCCAGATATGATACATGTAAACATTGCGGATTATCTACCAGATAAATATAGTGATTTACAAGTATCTGTAGTAAATGCAATGAATTCTCCAGCAATAAATATTACAAGTAAATCTAGTACAAACGGTGGAGGATTTACAGTAAGCGACTTACAAGTAGAAGCAAATTCTTATGCTACAATAAAGGTATCTTTAATTGTTGAAGAAGTAAAAGCAGATACTGTATGTGGCAATACAGCAAGAATTGTAGGAAATGTTAATAATATTAATGATCGTTACATTAAAAATAATGAAAATGCATCAAGATTAACATCAACAGATTACTACAAATTAAATGACTATTATATTAACATAGACAAATACATTAGTTCATATGATGGACTAGTAATGCATCAAAACAATAGTCAAAAATTAACTAATAATGAAACAAGCTCAATTAATACAGCAGAGTCAGTTGAAAGAAGAGGAAGAACAGACACAGACAAAGACAACAATCCATTTATGGCAGAAAAAACAGAAACATTAACTTACTCAATAAGATTAGACAATAAATCAACAAATAGTGGAACAAAACCTGCAACAAAAGTTAGAACTACTGATATTACAGAAACATTGCAACAAGGTTTAAGTTTCCAATCTGTAACAGCTAAGATATTCAAATCTGATGGAAGCGTTAGAATAGATAACTTACCAGTTACAGTAACAGATAAAGGAAATAATGTTTATATTTTAAGCATCCCAGATATGCAAGGAAATGAATATACAACATTAAATCCTGGTGAATATATTATTTACTATGTACAAGTAAAAATTACAGAAAGTAATATGTATTTGTACAACCTAGAAAATAAGGCTGAAATTACAACTTTAACAAACATAAATGATAAAACTAAAGATAGAGTTGTAACAGAGCAAAATAAATTCCCAATCAAAGAATCAAGGGAATATGTAAAACTAAAAGATCTTGTTATAGCAGGTAAAGTTTGGTTAGATAAAAATCAAGATGGATTTATGACAGATGACGAAACTAAGTTTAAAGACATTGTAGTACATTTATATGATGCTAAAACAGATACAATTGTAGAAACTGTTAGAACAGATGAAAATGGATTATATACATTTGGTAGAGTTTATAAAGCAGAAACTAAATATGATGGAACAAAGGTAATTGGTTCAGTAGAAGAGGCACCTAATAAGAAAAATTATCAAGATGGTACAGCTTTAAATAGCTACTATGTTGAATTTGAATATGATGGATTAATGTACAAATCTACTGAAATATATGCAAATGATTCACATATTTCAGAAAGCTGGTTACCAATAACAGATAGTGGAAACTATATAAATGATTCAAATGCTTATGAATTCAAAGATGTAAGAGAGCAGTTTAATACAAACTACGAAACTATAGGATACAATGTAGGATATAAAGTAGGAGAAGATAAAAATTCAAATACTGGAACTACAACACTAGAATATAGTAAAGAAAACCATGAAAGTACATTACTAGAAGATAGAAGCAGATTAATGACAGCACGTTCATTCATAATTTCAAAAGATAAAAATAAGGCAGATGGAACAGCAAACAATACTAAATCATTATGGTTATATCCATTAAGTTCTTCAGATTATAGATTAGCTGAAACAGAATATCTAAAATACATAAATCTAGGACTAGAAGAAAGAGAAGATATTGATATTTCAATTACAAAAGATGTCTACCAAGTAAAAACAACAATCAATGGTGAAGAAGTAATATACGATTATAACCAACAAGAAACAAATGCCGAATATACAAATGATTATGTAATTAAAAAAGCTTATGGAATTGATTTCTATGAGTCAGATTACAAATATAGATATGAACAATATAAAAATGAAAAAGTACAAGAATATAAAGGACCAGAAAGTGAATTAAATGTTGAAGTAACATTTAAAATTGCTATTACAAATGAAAACATTAGGGAAAACGAACCATATAGAACAAACAAAGATATACCAGTAGATATAACAATTGATGAACTTGCAGACTACTATGATGAAAACTTTATGAAATATACAGGAGAAGATAACAATACAATAACAATAAAAACTAAAGATGGAGATTATCTAAAAGATAAAGAAATTAAAATTGCTGAAGCTTGGTATAAATCTAGTGAGGATGCAACAGAATCTAGACAGCTTACTTTATCAAATACTTCAAATTACAATGAGGAAAGAGACTTTACAGCAGATGGATATAATACACTTTATATTAGAGGCTTTGACGATATAAAGATTAAAGAAGGTGAAACTGGATATGTATTTGTAAAATATGTTCTAGATAAAGAAAATGATACAAGAAACTTAAAAATTTCAGACGACAAAGAAAACAACTTAGGAATTGAAGGTATTGCAGAGATAAATGCTTACTCAACTTGGTATGGAGAAGTACCAGAGGGATATACAACAGAAAACCCTGCATACGAAGTAAATTATCCAGCAGGCTTGGTAGATAAAGATTCAAATCCTGGAAATATAGGAGATGATAATGGAGTTTCTACATCAAGTGATAGCAACAAGAGTGCAGACGACATAGCTTTATATGAAGATGATACATATAAAACTGGAATACAGATGAATGTAAAAACTATAGAAAATCCACCAACAACTACACCACCAGATGAAGAACCACCTTCTGTAGAAACTTATAGAGTTTTATCTGGATTTATATGGGATGATTCAAGATCAGAGAGTATAACAGATAGTGATGGAAATACACAATATGCTGGTAATGGTTTATACAATAATAATGATACAAAACTTGGAGAAGCAAAATCTAATGAAAATGTTTTAGAGTTATTAGATAATTCTAGTGAGTATAAGAGCATTGTAAATAGATTTAATGATCCAGTAGCTGAGCAAAATGACTTTGTTGTAAAAGATGCAAGAGCTCAAATTATAGAAATAGTTAAAATACCAGAAAATGAAGATACACCTTGGGAAGGCGGAACAAAATATTACGAAGAAGTAATAGATGCAAATTGGACAACTGTACAAGAGACAAGAACAGATGAAAATGGTAAATATGTATTAAGCGGATTTATTCCAGGATATTATATAGTAAGATTTTCTTATGGTGATACTACATCAGATGAAATGATGACATTTAATGGTCAAGACTATAAATCAACAAAATATACAGCAGGAGTAGAAAACTATACTTATAAGCCAGGAGAAAATGAAGAAAGCTTAGATACAACAAAAATTAAAGAATATGATACAATTATGGAAGCTCTAGAATCAGAAAATAAATCTGATGCAAGAGATGATGAAATAGATAGATTAAATGCAATTTCATATTCTGAGATTATGACTAATGAAAAAGCTGATACATTAAAAGGTATTTCAATACCTGAAGGTGATAATCAAGATTCAAGAAAAGCAACTCTTGCAGAAAAAACAAAAATGAATGCTGAAACAGTAACCTTCTATGTAAAACCAGAAAAATTAGATGACTATGTAGAAAATGTAACTTATGCAACATGTACAAATATACCTTATGAGAAGATAATTACTAGAACATTCAATATTAAAAATATAGACTTTGGTATTGAATATAGACCAGAAGCAGAAATTTCTTTAAATAAAGAAATAAAAACAATACAACTTGTAACATCAGATTCAAATGTATTAATGAAAATACCATTCCAAGATGTATTAGATGCAGATGGAAATGTACAAGTAAATGATGTAACAGGAAGAATATTAAGAGAAGTTGATCTTGACAATGCTATAGGATTACAAAATATACAATTTATATGCAATAACAATAGACTTCAAGGTTTTGCATATATCAATGTAGATGATGAAATCTTACAAGGTAGTAAAATTACTGTTGAATATGAATTTACAGTAGAAAACATAAGTGAAATAGATAGAATTAGTACAAACTTAGACAACTTAAGATATAAAGAAAATGAAGTAAATGCAATTGCAACTGATTCTACACAAAGAGCAAAATATGTAGATGAAAATAATTATTTAGGATCTGAAACAGCAGAAAAATATCTATATGATTTAGTCTTTGATAAAGATGAAACTTATGCATCAGATGATGATTATAGAGTTATTGAAAAAACAATGACAACAGGAGACGATAATTATTATGGAAGATATCTAGGAAGTACTTACTTTACAAGTAACATCTCTTCTAAAGATACAATAGTAGACTTAAAGATAGATAAAATATTAGACTACATTGATACAGATTTAAGCTTCACAGCAGAAGAAAACATCGGTGAAAATCACTTCTGGACAACTACAACATCTGAGGAATTACTAACAGGTGATGGTATAAATGGTGGACTTGTAAGTAAAGACTTATTTGTAAATGTATCTGACAATAATACAAATCAAGACTTAAGGTTAGTAAACTTAAAAGGAGTGGCTTTTGATACAGATTTAATAAGTAACTTAGCAGTTTCTATGGACGATAGAGAAAGCGATACTCAAACAGATGTAATTAATAAACAATTATCTAAATTCTTAGAACCAAAAACAGTTAATACAACTGCAGAGGAATATTCTGGAGAAGTAAGCTTAACAGCAGAGAAGATAATTTCTTCAGAAACAGATACTGATAACCTAAGCTTTGAAAATATAGCAGAGATTATACAATATACATGTACGTCAGGTAGAAGAACAAACTTTGCAACTACAATAGGTAATGTAAACGTAAAAGCTGAAACTGGAGAATATCTAGAATCACTTATTGAAAAAGATACTTCAGCAACAGAGGTTATAACATTATCACCACCAACAGGTTTAAACAGAATACAAAATATGATAGTAAATACAGTACAATCAAGTGCAAAAGTAATCATATTAGTTACAATAATAGTTGTAATAATAATAGCTACTACGGTTTCAATACCTATAGTAATAAAACATTATAAAAATAGACCAATAAAATAGTTAAATAAAGAAGAACTCCACAGAATGTTAATTTTGTGGAGTTCTTCTTGTAATGCTAGGGAAGGAACTAATAAAAAGTTTTTTTAAAAAATAATTAAATCTACCCGTAAAAAAATAAGTGCTATTTTTCGACAAAATATCCTTTTGGACAACAATTTTTTTAAAGAGTACTAAAATAAAGAAAAAAATTAAAAAATTTTTTGAAAAAAAGTCAAAAAAAGGTTGAAAAAGTTTACATAACGGTATATAATAAAAGTGTATATTTGAGCGTTTGGAGTGTTTTGGAGGATTTGAAAGTGTAATTAAAATTTTATATTTTTACATATAAAAATACAAAAAATGTAAAGCCGTAATATTTTAAAAAGATTTTATCGTAAAATCCTTGAAACAAGAGACATACAAGTATTGACTACTTTATATAATATAGTAAAATATATATTAGTAAGAATTTAAGTAAATGGAGGTAAGTTATGCATAGCAAAATGTTTAAGAGAATTTTGGCCGGAATTCTAGTTTTTACATTAACATTTGCTAATCCAGCATTAATTACAAAGTCTTTCGCTACAAGTATTTTCGACAGAGTAAACAATCAATCTGATACAGGAAACAAAAATGTTGAATTTAATGCAGGTTTTGATGCTGAAAACGAAGAGAGTTTTTCAGCTATTTCTGATGTTAACAATGGGGATTTAGCAATTAATTTAAAATTGAATGTGAAAAACAAAGGTTACTTAAAAAATGGAAAAGTGGCAATTTTAGAGGGTACAGAAGGTGCAGGTCTTAATTTTGAAATAAAATCACAGAGTGGAGAAGTATCCGAAGAAAATGCTGCTAATGAATCAGAAAAAGTTCAAGAAAATGCAGAGGCTATAGCTACTCAAGAAGAGACTGCTGTTCAAGAAACAAACGCAGAAACACAAGAAATTGTTAATGAAACTGCAGAACAAGAAACAGAATCTACAGAGAATCTTCCAGAAATGGTAGAAAAAATTGAAGATAATACTGTAACTTTAAAACAAATTGATGCAGGCTCAGAGGTTTTAATTAGTTTACCAATTGAGTATAAAAATGAAGAGTTTGTGAACTTAAATAAATTGTCTAATACTAGCAAAGTAATGTTTTCAGGTATTTATGTAGATGAAGAAGGAGAAGAAACTCAAGTCTCTAAAGAAGTTGAACTTACTCTTTCTTGGAAGGATGAAAAACAAATTAAAGTATCTGAAGAGGTTACAAAATATATTCCATATTCTACGGCTAATGGTAGTGGAATAATTTTGCAAACAGTGGTAGCTTTAGATAGTACTACAGATAAGAAAACTTTACCAGTAAATACATCAGAGCTTAATATTACTGCTCCTTTAATAAATGATGTAAAGCCAAGTAAAGTTACTGTAGTAGCATCATCTACAGCAGCAACTAATGGAAAAATTAATGAAAATGTTGTTTTTACAGAAAATAACTGGTCTTACAATGCAGAAACAAATAGTTTAAACATAAAAGTTCAAAATGAAAAACAACTTGTAAAACTTGAAAGCAATCCAAACGACGTATTAAAAGATGCTGAACAAGAAGTTGTAGAAGAAGAAAGATATTATAGTTTATCTGGAAAAGACGAATATATAATTACATATTCATTTGAAAATGTAAATATGAACGATGAATTGAAAATTTCTTCAAATATCGAAGCAAAAGTAGAAACTTTTAGCGGTGTAGAAGAAGATGGAAAAATATTTACATCACATGCTTCTGAAACTTATGAATATGCATTAACTGGCCAAATGGGTGATATAGTTTCATTTGAAACAAGCAATGAAACAGAAAACATTTCAAAAGCATATACTTACTTAAATTATAATAATACAGAAAATTATGAAATTATCTTTAATTCAAAAAATATTATAAATGTTTCTTACAAAGACATAGTAGAAGAAATGAAAATTGAAGATAGAGATATTTACTATGTAGCTAAAGATGGAAATAAATATAATACAAATGATATTAAATATAAAAATTTAGTAATTTCAAAGGAAAACTTCAACTCTATCTTAGGAGAAGATGGAATAATAAAAATTTTAGATAGTAATGGAAATGAAGTTACAACAATAAATAAAGATTATGCAGTAGATGAAAATGGAAATATAGTTGTTAATTTAGAAGAAAAAGCATTAACAAAAATTTCTATAATAACAAGTAAACCATTGCAAGATGGAAACTTAATTATAAATGTAGAAAGAAACATGAGAAAATCAGAATTTGATAAAAATTTATACAAAGAATTTTCTCAAGTAGTATTTGAAAATGCTATGAAAGCTAAATATAGCTATGTAGCAAGCGAAACAGAAATTGGAACAAAAACTATACAAACAAATTTAAAAGATACTAAAACAAAAGCAGATATAGTTATAGATAGAGATAGCTTATCTACAATAGCAATGAACAATGATGTAGAAATAAGAATAGAGTTAAACAATAATTCAGAAGAATCAGATGTATACGGAGATTCAGTATTTGAGGTTGAAATGCCAGCATATATTCAAAGCATGGAAATAACAAATACAAATATTGTTTATGGTGAAGGCTTAAATATAAAGAGTGTTGAACCATATGAGAATAACGGAAGAATATATATAAGAATTACTTTAGAAGGAAAACAAGAATATTTAAATTCTGGTGTATTAACAAATGGTTGCAATATTGTAATTAATTCAAATATAAAAGTTGATTTATTTGCACCAGCAATGGAACAACAAATTAAATTAACTTACGCAAATAACGAAGCAACAAATTACGAAAATAATCAATCAAGCGGAACTGCTATAAAAAATATTTATTATTCATCACCAGCAGGATTAATTACTGTAAATACTACTAGTGATTATAACGGTGTTGGAACAATGGTTACTTCTGTAAGACAAGGAACACAAGAAGATGTAATTGAAATTTATACAGCTGCAAAAACAGCTAAAATGGAAGTAATTGTTATGAACAACAATAAAAATACAATTTCAGAATTATCTATATTAGGTAGAATACCATTTAAAGGTGTAAAAGATATAGAAACTGGAGAAGATTTAGGAACTACTTTAGATACAAAGATGGTAAGTGGAATTGTTCCAGATGCAAATAATAGAGGAAACTTTATTGTTTACTACTCATCAAATCCAGAAGCAACAAATGATTTACAAAATGCTCAAAATGGATGGACACAAAATATAGGAGATTTATCTGCAGTAAAATCTTATTTAATAGTTCCTGAAGCAGAAGATTATGTAATGGAAGAAGCTGAAATATTAAGATTTACATATGAATATGAAATTCCAGCAAACCTAGAACATAATACAGATATTTATGGTACATTTTTAGCTTACTATACAAATCATACAGATATTGCAGTGGTAGAAGAAACTTCAAAAGCTGATAAAGTTGGTTTAACTACAGGAGAAGGTCCACAAGTAGATATTTCTCTAGCATCTGACATTACTTTAGTTAAAGAATTTGAAGAGTTGAAATTTACTACAACTGTAAAAAATACTGGAAAATCAGAAGCTGAAGATGTGGTTGTAAAATTGCCAATTCCAAGTTATACAAAATATGTATCTTCTACTTCTAGTAGAGAGAATTTAAAAGCAGAAATTATAGATAATGTAGCTGTATTTAATGTAGGTTCAATGGCAGTAGACGAAAGTGTAGATTTAGAAGTTACAATAGAAGCTTTAGATTCACCAGAAGAACAAACAAAAATAGAAGCTGCTTCAAGTATTACAGTAAAAGATTTACAAAAAGAATTATCAAGTAATACTGTTTCAGTTGACTTAAAACAAGCTGAATTTTCATTAAAAATTGTAACAGTTGAAGATAATGCAGACGGAGCAGAAGTTATATATAGAGAAAATGATGAATATTACTTTAATGTACAACTTGAAAATTTAACATCTCAAGAGCAAAAAAATGTAGTTGTAAAAATGGTTTTACCTGAGGAATTTAGTTTTGTAGAAGCATATATGGTTGGCTATGAAGCTGATGGAATTACAACTACAAAAGTTGATATAGCAGGCTACAATGAACAAACTAGAGAAGTTATTTGGAATTTAGATCAAATAAAAGAATATGGAGCAGAGCAATTTAACTTAACGATAAGAACAAATGAATTACCAGAAGGAACTACTCAAAAAGCTGTAGGAATTAAATTTGAGGCAGTAGCTGATGGTACAGAAACTTATACTTCTAATGAGGTAGTTGCTACAGTTGCTAAACCAAGCTTGGTAGTATCTCAAAAGACTTTAACAACAAATACATATGTTAAAGAAGGAGAAATAATTGAATATGTATTTACAGTTAAAAATGAAGGTATTATAGCAGCAGAAAGATTAGTGTTAAATGATGAAATTCCTGATGGTTTAATTGTAAAAAATATAGACTATGTAGCAAATGGTGTGCAAGCAAGTAAAACTGTTTCTGAAAAAGATTCTGTAGAAATTAATACAGTTATTATGCCAGGTCAAGAGCTAGTGGTAAATGTAAAAGCTTTAGCAGTAGGATTAAATGGAATGCAAGAAAAAACAGTTACAAATGCTGCAACAATTTCTGCTCAAAATGTAGATGAAATAAAAACAAATTCAATTACTCATATTGTAGAGGCATCAGATAAATCAGAGCTTTATGATACAGCAGGAGAAACTACTAATATTGCTACTTCTCAGTTAAATTCATCTAATAGTAATTTAACTAAAACCTATAAATTAACAGGTATAGCTTGGTTAGATGAAAACGGAGATGGCAAAAGAGATGATGAAGAACCAAAAATGAGTAATATCACAGCTCGTTTAATAAATTCTGATAATGGTACAATATTAAAAACAACAACTACAGATAGTAGAGGAGAATATAGTTTCTCTGGAGTAGGAAATGGAAACTATTTAGTATTATTTGATTATGATACAGTAAAATATACAGTAACAACATATAGACAAGCAGGAGTTGAAACAAATGTTAACTCAGATGCAATTACAACAAAGATAGAACAAGATGGTAAACAAAGAAATGGTGCTGTAACAGATGTAATTACAATTCAAGATTTAAGTATATCTAATGTAGATATAGGATTTGTATTAGCAGATACTTTTGATTTAAAACTAGATAAATCAGTAACAAAACTTACAGCACAAAATAAGGTAGGAACAAGTAGGTCAGAATATGACAATACAAAACTTGCTAAAATAGATATTGCAGGAAAATATATTGCAAGTACAGTAGTATATATTGAATACAATATTTCAGTTTCAAATATTGGAGATGTAGCAGGTTATGCTAAGAAAATAGTAGATTATATACCAGAAGGAATGACATTCAATTCAAATCTAAATCCAGATTGGTATACTGGTACAGATGGAAACTTATATACTTCAAGTTTATCAGAAATAGAATTAAAGCCAGGTGAAACAAGAGAATTAAAATTAGTTTTAACTAAACAGATGACTGCAGAAAACACTGGTGTAGTAAATAATAATGCAGAAATTTATGAAGACTTTAATATATATGGAATTTCAGATGTTAACTCAACACCAGCAAATAAAGTACAAAATGAAAATGACATGAGTGCAGCAGATGCAATTTTAACAATTAAAACTGGTGAAAGCCTAATTTATGTATCTGTTATAATAACAAGTATAATATTAGGAGCAGTAGTAATATTTATAGCCTACAATAAAATTGTAGTTGCAAAGAGAAAGAGAGGTGTTTAATATGGAAAAAAGCTTAAAAACTAAATTAACAATTTCATTTATATTAATAAGTATAGTAATATTAAGCACCCTATTAGGATTGGCAACTTATGTAAGTGCAGAACTTGATGTAAATAAGTCACAATCTTATTCACAAGGAAATGGAAGTCCAACCCCAGGTTATATAACAGTAAATGATTTATGGACTAAATATGATATTTTATGTTCAGCTCATGGTGTTCATTTACCAAGTTATAACAATACAGTTTTAACTACAGAAAAAGGTAGTGTATCAGAAGCATATTTAACACAAAATGATATTGGTAAAAAGAATTTCGTACATACTGTAGATTCTTACAGTAGTTCACCAAATTCACCATTTAAGTCTTCAACATATACAAATGAGACTTATGGTTACTACAAGGTAAATTCTAGTAATATAGCAACACCAATGGAAGCTTATATATTATCTGAAATGGCAAAAGAACAAGTAGTAAGAGGAAATGATACAAATGTTCAAATTGCTTGGTGGAATACTGAAGCTGGTATGCAAGGCGTATTAGCTTCAGCACCAGAAGAGCTAACTTTAGAAGCAAGAGATTTTGAGGCATATATCTTAGAGGTTGGTGGCTCAACAGATACAAGTACATATACTTTACAAGATTATGAATTTGAAGTTAATGGAACTACTTATACTGGACAAATAGAAGCACCAGTTATAACATACGAACCAAAATATAATGAAGATGCAAACCAAGACGGAAAAGTAGATAGATATGATGATATTACAGTTTCTTGGACAGGAGAAAAATATAAAATAGGTCCATTTTCTGTAGATTATGTTGAAAGCAAAGTAAAACATGGTAACAGAGATGAAGTAATGTTCGCTGGAATTACAAATGCAAAAGTATATACTGATCTTGGAGAAGTTCCAGAAGACAAATGGAATTTTGTATGGTTAGAAGGACAAAGAGATGCGAGTGATACTCAAGAATATCCTCATTCAAATGAAGTTTTCTATATAGAAATGGATTTCATTGAAGATGCAAAATATTTTGAAAATTTACATTTTGATTTTAAGTATATGAATGCAGGTGGACAATATGACGAACTAAAAGGAACATATTTTAAAGCAAATTGGAAACCAAAATCAGAAGCTCAATATTGCTCTGGAGGATATACAGATAGTGAAGGTGATGATCATCCTTGCTCACATGGATTTATGGATAGACATGTAAAATCTTGGACTTATTGGGTAGAATTAGCAAACTTACAACCTTTCGAATCACAGCTTTTAGCTTATGGAATTAAAGGCGCTAGATGGTATAATCCAGCTACTTTAGATTTAGATGGTGGACCAGAATTAACAGAAAAGTATAAAGCAATACTTGAGATTAAAAAGGTTGTAGTAGATAAAGATGGAAATGAATTAACATCTTTAGATGATGAAAAATTTACATTTAAAATTTATATAAATGATAGATTATACGATACTGTAAGGGTAAAAGCAAACGAAACAGTTACTAGAACTATTAAATGGAATTCTGATGAACCAAACCCAACATATAGAATAGAAGAGGTTAATTTACCAGATGAATATTCTTTAGTAGATATAGAAAATTCTTCAGGAACTTTGCAAGATAGTGATAATCAAAGAGTAAAAATTAAAGCGATAAATCAAGTTGAACCTCATTCTGGATATATAAAAATCTTAAAGAAAGTTACAGATGTAGCAGAAGAAGATGAAACATATAAATTTGATGTTTATATAGATGGAGTATTAAAACAAAATGTAAGTATTACTATTCCAGCTGGACAAAAGCAAAATGAAGTTGTTGTAGGCCCATTTGAATGGGATGGAAAAGATGCTCCAACATATAGAGTTGTAGAAACTGAAATACCAGAAAATGTTACCTTATTTAATATGATTAATGAAAAAGGTAAATTAATAGATGGAGGTCAAACAGATCCAGTAATTGTTACAGCAATAAATGATAATAGTGATAATAAGGATCATGAAGGATATATAGAAATTACAAAACAAGTAACTGAAGTTCCAGAGACAGATGAAACATATAAATTTGATGTTTATATAAATGGAAATATATATACACAAGTACAAATTGTAGTACCAGCAGGGCAAACTTCAAATACTGTTACAGTAGGACCAATTGAATGGACAGGAAAGCAAGCACCAAGTTATGAAGTAAGAGAGGTTGAGATTCCAGAAAACGTTGAACTATTTAATATAATAAACTCAACAGGAACTTTAATAGATGGAGAAAATGGACAAAAGGTAACTGTTACAGCAATAAACAATAATGGTACTGACGAAGATGAATATGAAGCAAAAATTATTATTACTAAAAAGGTAGACGGTAATGCTTCTACAGATAAAAAATTTAAATTCAAAATAACTATAGGAACTACAGTTTATTATGCAGAAATAACAAAAGATTCTAGCTGGACACAAACAGTAAAATGGAAAGAAGGAGAAAGTGCTCCAAGCTATAAAGTAGAAGAAATTGAAATTCCAGAAGGATATGAACAAGTAAGCATTACAAATGCAGAAGGAACTTTAGAGGCTGATAAAGAAGTTTATGTTGAAGCTACTAACAAAGGTGATGACAAGGAATATTCTGGAACAATTCGTGTAACTAAAAAAGTTGAAAATTCAACAGATACAAATACTAAATTTAAATTTAAAATAACAATAGGAGATACAGTTTACACAAAAGAGTTAGCTAATGGAGAAAGCTGGACAGAAAATGTAAAATGGGTTGGAAAAGATAATGCACCAACTTATAAAGTAGAAGAGGTTGAAGTTCCAGATGGATATACTCTAGTAGGAATTGAAAATGCAGAAGGAACTATGGAAGAAAACAAAACAGTAGTTGTAAAAGCTATAAATAGAAATACAGACGAAAAAGAACATCAAGCACAAATTACTGTTAGAAAAGAAGTTGAAATTGATGACAAAGTAAAAGACGAAGCAATAGATGGAACATTCGAATTCGAAGTTACGATTATGGGTACTTTTGAAATGAATGGTGAAAGCGTAGTAAATGGAAGCAGAACAATTACACAAAGTATTAGTGCAGGAGGAAGTTTCTCTACACCAACAATTTCATGGAAAGGAGACAATGCACCAAGCTATAAAGTAACAGAGATAAACTTACCAGATGGTTGGAAATTAGTTGATATAACAAATGCATCAGGTGTTTTAGAAGATGGTGTAAATGTAGAAGCAGTTTGTACTAACGAATATAAGATTACTGTTGAATATGAACTAACAATGCAAATGGGTGGTATAGTATGGCATGATGTTGCACTAAACCCAGACGATAAAAATACAGAAAATTCAGTTCCAAACGGAAAATATGACGCAGGAGTTGAAGAAGGAATTGAAAAAGCTGAAGTTACTATAAAAAGATATTTATGTGATGAAAATGGAAATGTAATTTCTGAAACAGGAAATGCTAAGGCTTGGGATGAAAATGGAAATGAAATTTCATGGCCTATATATACAGATATAGACGGTACTTGGAGTGTAGCCAAAGTTGAAATTACAGTTGCAAAAAATGGAGAAAGTGGTAGAGTAAGATATGGAGTTGAATTTGGATATGATGGTCAAACTTATGAGCCAACTACTTTCTTAGTAACTGGAAATGGAGATGCAAACGCATATAAGAGTGCATCTAGAATTGATAGAGGAAACTTCTTCTATGATTCAATGGCAATAGATGATGAAGGCGAAAGAGCAGCATTTAATGGAAAATTCACAAATATAACAGGTGATGAAGCAATTACAAGTACAGGAGAAACAACTGGTTATAGTACAGATGCAAGTGGAAACAGAACTGCTACTTTGAATTATGTTTCAACAGATTCTTTAAATACGATGGGAACAACTAGAAAAGAATCTACACTACTTACTACAACAGATGAGCATTACATTATATCAGACTACTTAATGAAGGCAGAGACAACAAATGGTGGATTAACATATCCTTTTGAGACAGCAGTTCATTTAGAGAGTATTGATAAAAACATAAATGAATTAGGAGCAACACATATTTATCACTATTCAGCAACTTATCCATATTTGTTAAGTATTAACTTAGGATTAGTTACAAGAGATGAGGCTGAACTTGCATTAACAAAAGATGTATATTCAGCAGCAGTTATAATTAACCAGAAGATGTTAAACTATCAATATAATCAAGCAATAGATTTTGAAAATGTTAAATATCAAGATTACTTAAATTTACAAGTAGAAGTTGCGGATGCTGATATAGAATATGAATTAGACTTATATAAAACAGATTATTATTACAGAGCAAAAATTTATGAAACAAATACAGAGGTTCAAGGAGCTCTTCAAAAATTTTATAAATCATTAGGTTATACAGATGCTAATGCACTAGATACAGAACTAAACTTAGATGTATATATAACTTATAAAGTAAGTGCTTATAATGATTCACAAACATATTATGCAACAATTAACGAAATAGTAGATTACTATGACGAAGATTATGAACTAGTAACTGTTCAAAAGGACAGATACTTACAAGAAGCTAATGGTGTGGCTGTAAATCAAGTAACAAAAATTGCTGATAGCCCTTACTATAAAGTACAAAGGCAACAAGTAAATGGAGATACAGTTGCATGGGAAACTATAAATGATACTCAAAATCCAGTTACTTGGGAATCAGCAGGTACAGTAAAAGGTTCAGATGGAGTTACTTACAATAAAATAAAAACAAGTTCAATGAACAATGTAGTATTAGCTTCTGGAGAAAGAATAGACTTATATTTAACCTTTAGAGTAAAAACAGATGAAACATCAGCAGATGGAGTATTGAATTGTGTAAGACTAGGAACTAAAGCAAATGTTGCTGAAATTTCTAACTATTCAACATATAATTCAAACAACAAATCAGATATAGCTGGTAAAGTTGATAAAGATTCAGCACCAAACAATATTAATATTACAGAATTTAATGAAAAAACTTGGTATGAAGATGATACAGATTCAGCTCCACCAATTACTTTAACATTATATGATACATCAAGAGAAATAAATGGTGTTGCTTGGGAAGATAAAGAAGATACCAAGATAGAAAATGGATATGGTCAAACTGTAGGAAATGGTGTTTACGATGCAGGAGAACAATTAATTTCAAACTTAACTACAGAATTGTGGGAGAAGGTTAGAGTTAAGAGCATTGACGAAAATGGAAATGAAGTTAAGGATGCAAATGGAAACATAGTTTATACAGAATATGACTTCTTATGGCCAGAAGATTATGAAATTCAAGCTGGTAAGACCTTGAAGGATTTAACAGGATTTGATTCAACAACAAAAACTGGTGTTGACCAAGGAAATATTGGACAATATGGATTTACAGGAGTTCCAACTGGTAACTATGTAGTAAGATTTGTATATGGTGATAGTGATGAAACTTCAAGTCCAGCAAATTACGATGGAGATGGTATTCCAGCAGTATATAATGGTCAAGACTTTAAAACAGTTGCATATGAGGTAGGATTTAGTGGAATAACAGATACAAATTCAGATGGTTATGTAGATAATGAATGGCACAACTTAGAAAATGAAGATTTAGCAAATGCTAGAGTTTCAGATGCAAGAGATAGTGAAGCTAGAAGACTTGAAATTACATCAAAATCTAGAATATTAACAAACTCAAATACAACTATATTAAATACAGCGAATACTAGAGATGCCGACCATACTAAATTATATGAAGATTACTATATGACAGCAGATACTGCAAAAATCAATTTAAATATTGAAAATATGGTAAGTCTAAAGAAACAAACGGTTAATGTAACAAATCCTACAACAGGAGCAATAGAAGAAATTGCAGCCGGAGAAGAAAAACAAGTAGGTGGAATTACAGTAAATTATGTAAAAGGTAAAGTAAATTTAGGAAACGGTGGAAATACTTCACTAGAGAGATTAGACTTTACTTACAAAATTAATAATATAGACGTAGGATTAGAAGAAAGAGCTAGTACAGAAATTAAACTAGATAAACAGATTGAAAATATTACATTAACAAATAATACAGGAGCAGTAATACTAAAAGCTGATTATATTTTAACTTATACACCAGAGTATGATGAAGATACTGGTAGAACATCTATAAAAGTTGATGCTAAACTAAACCCTGAAACATCTATGGGAACTGACAATTTACAGGCATTAAATAAAGACGAAGAAGCAGGACTTCAAAACTTCAGATATATTTACTATGATAACTCAATAGCTCAATCATTAACTTTAAATGTAACATATAAATTTACAGTATTAAATCTAGGAGAAGTTGATAGAATAGGATTACTTGGAAATAGTAAATTTGATGATCCAAACGCTATAGTAGAAGAAGCTAAAAAACTTTCTGAAACAAACTACTCTTACGATACAAAAACAAAAACATTTACAAAAACAGCAAATGCAGATGGAAATGTTTATGCAGATGTATATGGTAAATATTTAGGAAGTATCTATTATGAAGGCTCTTATGCAAAAGCTGAATTAGACGATATTGTAACAACAAGAGTTGATACATTGATAGATTATGTAGATAATAATGCAATATTTAAAGCAGAAGAAAACACAGCATTAAATAATAGTTGGAGAGTTATAACTGTAGAGGAATTAGCTGCAGAAGAATCAGATATTATTGATAAAAATATAATTACAACTTATGAAGATGGAACTAAAAACATAGAAGACTCAAAAGGCTCTATGTATCAAACAGCTGAAAGATACAATATTATATTAAGTATTGAAAATAATGATAGTTCTGCAACAGAAATGTCAAACAGAGACTTTAATGTAAAATTAATTCCATATAGTGCAACAAAAGCTTATGATGAAAATAGTGATTTAACTTATGATTATACTGCATCAATGAGAATGAATATGACAAGATCAATAGATGCAGAAATAAATGATGAAGACTTAGCTTTTGATAATATTGCAGAGATTGTAAAACTTGATAATACAGCGGGTAGAAGAGATGTAACAACAATAGCTGGTAATGTGGATCCAAAACAAGGAGAATTTGAAGAAGCAATAAAAGAAAGAGATTCAAGTGCAACAGAATTAATTACATTCTCACCTCCAACTGGTATGAGTGCAAAAACAGCTTTAACAATTCAAATTGTATTAGTTTCTGTAGCTGCATTAGGAATTGTAGCATTAGGAATTGTATTTATAAAGAAAAAAGTTTTGAAATAAACTTAGAGTAAAAGGAGATGATTTTTAAATCATCTCCTTTTGCACAAAAATAATCTAAACAAATTTAGAAATATAAATATTTTATTTCAAAATTCCAGATATTTTATCAAAACAAGATTATAAATTATATTTTAATAAAACAAAAACTGAGCTAAAAGGTTCAGTTTTTTTGTATAATCTCTTGTCTTTTTAGAAAAATTATAATAAAATAAATTAAAATTATCACAAAATGTAGAAAACTTTTTTTATTTGTTCTTTAAATATGACAAAATATAAATTTAAATAAGTATTTAATAAGAATATGAATAAAAAAAGTATGAGGTGGTTAAGGATGTTTCAAAATATTGTTGAGGATGTACAAGAAAAAAATGATGAAAGTAATTCTTTTAAAATTAAAGAGACTTTAAAAAGTATATTTAGGTATCAAAATATAGCAATATATATATTAACATTTTTTTTGTCTACTATAAGCATACAAGGAGATTTTGCACCATTTGGCATAGCTATAATGGCTGCTTGTTTAAGTAGTACAATTCCTATAATAGGAGTTTTTATTATTTCAATAATCGGAACAGCCATTTCGCAGGGAATGAGTGGCGTTTTAACTTATATAATGATGGCTTTTATATATTTTTTATTAGTTCTAATATTTAAACCAAAAGTTGCTGTAGATGAGAGAAATGAACTTTTGAAAACAGGAAGTAAGTTATACTTTTCTTGCTTTATAACTAATATTATAAGAAGCTATAGTGGTGTATTTTTACTTTATGATGTATTTACTTCTGCAATTTATGCTGGTATAGCTTATGTTTTTTATAAAATATTTGTAAATGGTTTAATTGTTCTTAAAGATTTTAATATAAAATCTGCATTTACTATAGAAGAGATAATAGGAGGAGCTATAATTATTACAGTTGCAAGTACAGCTCTTACTAATTTTAGTATTTGGAACTTAAACTTATGCTACATAATAGTTTGCTTCATGACAATTCTTTTGGGATTAAAAAATGGAGTATTAGTTGGTTTTGGTGCAGGAATTTCATTAGGTTTAGTTTTAGCAATGTTAGGAGTAGGAAATATGGAACTACTAGGGATTCTTGCTACAGGAGGAATATTAAGTGGAATTTTTAGAAAAATAGGAAAAATAGGTAGTATTATTGGTTTTTTCTTAGGGACAACTTTAATTACATATTTATATAGTGGACAGGCATTTGATATATTGAATTATCAAAATATTATTGTAGCATCAGTACTTGTACTTTTTGTTCCAAGAAAAGTGCAAATAAGAATAGAAGATTTAATTGGAAAAAGTAAACTTTTAACAAATTTAGGTGAAAATCGTTTAAATGAAAATAAAGAAATGGCAGATAAATTAAATGCTTTATCACATACAATATTAGAAAACATTTCAAATAATAAAGAAGAAATAACTGATATTGAGAATGAATTTATTCAAACTTTTTTAGACAATCTAGAAGAATATGAAAATAATATTTTATATGAGGAACTTTCTAAAGGCGAAGATATTATTAAAGACATATATAGTTGTATCCAAGAAAAGGAAATATTAGTAGAAAAGGATTTAATTACTATTTGTGAAGCTCATAATAATTATATATTTATGCAAGATGAATTAGTAAAACATGATTTGCAAGAAATCATAAAAGTAATAAATAGAACATATAAGATGATTCAAATAGAGTTAAGCAAAAAAGCAGAAAAAATAAAACAACAAAAAGTAATGGAAGAGAGCTTAAAAAGTGTTTCAAAAGTTATTGATAATTGTGCTAAAGAAATATTAGAAAAACAAGAAAATAAGTTTAGTAAGTTAGAACAGGAGATAAAAATACTTCTTGAGAATAAAAATATTGCTATAAAAGACGTTTTAGTAAAGCAAGCAAAAAATAAGAAATATATTATATTACTAAATTTAGATATTAAATTTTCAGATTCATTAAGAGAAAAAAGTAAAATATCTAATATTTCTGATTTACTTTCAAAAATCATTGGAAATAAAGTGGCATTTCAGAAGGATTATAAAAGTATAGAAAAGAATGAATATATTCAGACTTATTCATCTGAAGATAAATATATTATGCAAGTAGGTTCTGCAAAAATATCAGAAGAAAATAGTAAGATGTCTGGTGATTGTAATTTGCAAATACGTATAAATGACGGAAAATATGTTTTAGCAATTAGTGACGGAATGGGAACTGGCAAAATAGCTAGGGAAAAAAGCAAAATGGCAATTAATACTTTAAAAGAACTTTTAGAAAATGGCTTTGAAAAACAGGAATCAGTTTCTTTAATAAATAGTATGTTAAATCAGAGAAATCAGAATGAATCTTATACTAGTATGGATATAACAATTTTAGATTTATTTAGCGGAAAAGCAGAATTTATGAAAAATGGAGCTTGTAATACATATATAAAAAATAAAAGAAATATACAGATAATTGAATCAAATCAAAATCCTATAGGAATACTAGGGAAGGTAGATTTGCAAGAGACAGAAAGATCAGTCTCTGATGGTGATATTATAGTAATGTGTAGTGATGGTTTATTAGAATCTAAAGAAAATTATAGTAAGGATTGGATAGAAGAATTTTTAAGAAACATAAATACAAATAATGTTCAGAAAGTAGCAGATATGATACTTGCAGAAGCTATAGACAATAGTTATGGTATAGCAAATGATGATATGACAGTAATTGTTGCCAAGATTATGAAGAAAAAGTAATGGAAAAGACAATTTGTTCTTTTCCATTTTTTTATGTTATTAATCTTCCGGCTATGCCGGTAGTAACATAGGCTTTAGCTTTGTAGAAAAGCAACTCCCTTCATGATATAATATCAATATGTTTCGACGCATAATTGATAAAAATAAAATGAAGGGAGTTGCGTATCATGAATAGTATATTCAGTAAAAAAACTAAAGAAGAAAGTACTACATATGATACAATGTCAAGTTTATCACATACAAAGTGGAATTGCAAATATCATATAGTATT
>CALXZR010000058.1 GCA_944393295.1 uncultured Clostridia bacterium | reverse complement strand
TAATACTAAAATTTCTAATATATTTTTGCTTGTCTTGCATTTTGCCTCCATTTTTAGTTCTCGTTTACAATTTATACTTTATTATACTTTATTTTTTTTAATGTTTCAATGCTTTTCTACTTAAATTGTTTTAATTTATATAAAATAAGGAACACTTCTTGTAGTGTTCCTATTTAAATCACTTATAATTATTGTCGATACTTTTTTATTTTCCATTATATTCTTCCCACTTGCAATCTTCATTAACTAAACTCCAGTCAAGAATTGCATCATTTCCACTAATGTACAGTTTTTTCAAAGCTCCATCTAAATTTAAATTTCTAAGTATTTCTAAATTTTTAAAACTTTCTCCTTGAGTATTTACCGAAGTATCATATATTAGATTATTATTCAAATTTAAGCTTTCTAATTTATTTATATTTCTTAAAGAATACAATGAAGAAATATTATTGTTAGAAAAATCAATTGTTGTTAAGTTTGTTAAGTTTTCAATTCCATTTATATTATTTAAACCAGAATTAGTAATGCTTAAACTAGTTAAATTAGCGTTTTCAGACAAGAAATCTAAATTATCTATATTTCCATAATTTATTGTTAAAGAAGAAATATTTTTTAAATATCCATTCCAACTTTCTGTAACAAAAGGATACATTACTTTGCTGCCGGTAGTATTAAACTTTAAAGATTTTATTTGGATTTGCGATAAATATTTTAATAAATCTTCTGTAATTGCACTGTCTGTAGTTCTAAAATGCAAAGTTAGTGAGTTTACAACACTTCCTGTAGTTGCTAACGATTCTAATAATTTTTTTACATTTGTTAATCCTATGCTTACTTGTGATATACTAATATTATTTATATGCGTTGTTTCCTTATATATTAAACACTCGTTACTAGGCCACCAAACACTAAGTTCTGTAAAAGAAGTAGGCAATATAAATGTTGTGCCACTTCCTTGAAAATATGCACTTTTTAATTTTTTACAATTGCTTAAATCAACAGTTAAATTCTTTTGAACTTTTTGTCCATTTGTAGCTATATATGTAATTTCTGTACAATTTGCTAATTGTTCTATTAAGCTATCTTCTTGAAAACCAGCACCTAAATGTGTTTGAAAAGAATATTTTTCTGCGTAACATCTTGTATTTGAAATTGTTTTTTGCATTTTTGTAATATCTATCTCAGGATTATTGCATCTAAAAGATTTTAAATTTGTTGTATACATATCTAATTTGCTTACTTCATTTCCTACAATTCCTGTATTATTAAAACAAATTTGCTCTAGTTTACTTGTATTTTCTAAAAAATCTAAAGAAGTTAATTTACTGCAACCATCAACATTTAATGTGACTAAATTTGTAAATCCACTTATTATTTCATTTAATTCCTCATTTTCTAATGTTGAATTTGATAAATCTAGCTTTTTTACTTTTGCTTTATTTTCTTCAGACATATTTTTTAAATAATCTATATCTGTTGTACTACTTGGTGTTAATCCAGAAAAATACATTTCTTCGCTAGTTGCAAGATATTTTTTATAAATACTATCAATACTTCTATTTGATACCAAACAATTATTAAAAATAGTAGCTATATTTGCAACAGCAGTTGAATTTAATTTACTACAACCTGCTAAGAAAAATTTATTTATTGATGTACTTTCTTTTAAATAATCAATCCATATTAAATTTGTGTTTTTTATTAAATGTACATAATATAAATTATTTTTACCAGATAAACAAGCTAAAGCATCTGTACTTGCATTTCTTCCGTCATCTAATCCATCTTCATTTTCATCAATTCCCAAATAAACTTCATTTGCACCTAAGTTATTTTCACAGGCATATAAATAAGTCAAATTTTGCATATTTTCGCACCCTGCTAAACTTGTTAGTTTATTACACTCAACTCTTAGCAAATATACACTTGAAAAATCTTTTAAATCTTCAATGCTTTCAATATTATTATTTTGTAAAGACAAATATTTTATTGCTTTTTTTGTTGTATCTGTTAAATTGTTTAAAGGCGAAATATTTGTGATAGTATTTTCGGATTTACTAGAAGAATAAGGTCCATAAGACTCTGTTTGTGATATATAAGTTTCATTTCCAGTAATTGCAAAGTATTCTAAATTTGGTAAGTCATACTTACCAATCCCAGTTTCTAAATTGCATAATTTTTCTATTTCACTATCTGTAGTATTATAAAGATATAAATATTTTAAGCCATCACCAATTCTACCAATAGCAGAATAATTTTCAATTTTACAACCTTTTAACATAATATAATTTAATTGTGGTGCATTTTCAATTCCGTCTAACCTAGAAAAAGAAACATTTTCTAAAGTTAATCTCTGCAAACTAGTTAAATTATACAAATCTTTCAAATTTGTAACTCCTGAACTTGAATCTATATTTAAAGATTTAATGCTTTTTACATCTTCAGCAGTAACATTTTCTGTGTTATTTCCAGTTATAAGTGTAGCTAGAGAACTTCCTGCTGGAAAAACTTCTCGTAAAGGATTATCATTATCCAATTCATTACCAGAAATTCCTAATATGCTTTCTTTTCCATCCTTACAATAATAAACCTTTAAATCTCCCGTAACTCCATACACATCATTCATATTAACATAATCGGCATAAGTATCATCACCAGCATCTCCCCCTTTTAACTGTGACTTTATTTCCTCTGGTAAAGCTTTTTTATTTATTAAATAGCAAGCATTTCCATCTTTATTTACAACATAACCAACAACTCCATAGCCGTTTTTACTAGGATTCCAAATCCAATTACTACTTTCTGTATATTGTTCCAAAGCTTCTGCTTTATTGTCAGCTTCTGAAAATTCTTCATAGTGTCCTATATAATAATTGTTTAAATATTCCTCTAGCACTGCTACACTCTGCATATATGTTGCGTTCTGTGCCTGTGTAATTATCCCATTATCTCCGAATTACTGCATTTAAAGATACTCCTGCTAAAATTAGCATTACTATTATGGATATTACTAAAGCTATTAAGGTTATTCCGTTTTCTTTGCTTTAAATATTGTAATGGTTTTCTTTCGTTCATTTTTCGCTTTCCTCCTAAGTTTATTTTTTATATTTAATTTGGAGAAAAGAATAATTCTTTTCTCCTTCAATCCATAAAACAAAAATACATAAGGATATCTTTGTTTCTTGAAAGTAAACCATTTCAATTTAAAAGAAAATTATAATCCAAGCAACACAAATAGCACTATATAATATAGTGCTATTTTAGTTATATACAATTTTCTAAAATACCTACTATCATTAGACTTCCTCTTTATTTTTATGGATTTCCTTAAGTCTTTAACTTAAGGAAAATATTAATAGTATTTTTTTCCCTTTATTTCATACTTTTTGATGTATTCTTATTAATTTTAAATTTAAAAATTTTATTTTTATATTGACTTACACCCATTGTAATGATAGAATTTCTTTAAATATTAAGTAGCCTTAAGTTAAAGACTTAAGGCTTTTTTTGAATGATTTTGGATGTTTTTTTGAACATATTACAAAAGCAGATTGATTTTCAAGGATATTTTTAAAGCTTAAATTCAATGTATTGACTTTTTTCTTTTAGCATGCTATTATAATTTCAATTTTATTCGTGTGAATTTATTTAATTTCTTTAGACATTTCGTCTAATTTTTCAAATTTTTTAATTTATTAACAAAGAAGGTGATTTTATAACTCAAAAAGATATTAACAAATTTATGATTCCCACTAACGATTATATCTTTAAGCGTATTTTTCGGTTATGTTGGTAATGAACATATCACAAAAAGCTTGCTTGAAGCTATTTTAAAAACTAAGATTAATTCTATTTCTTTAGAAGGTAATACCATTCTT
>CALXZR010000057.1 GCA_944393295.1 uncultured Clostridia bacterium | reverse complement strand
GAGTGAATATAAATATTCTATTGATGGAGAAGTTGTTATTTCGTGTAAAGGAGTTGAATGGTTATGTAAAAATGTATTTAAACAAAAATATTTAAAATTATTAGAAAAGAAGAAAATGGAATTGACGAAGAAGTATATAAAAGCAGGTTATATATATGATCATTTTTTTGGAAGAAATTAATTGTAAAAGATTTGTGAAATATATTGAAAAAAAATATATATTGTAATAAAATAAGGATGTTTTAGGATGCAAAGGAGGAAAAATGAGATATATTGGAAATAAAACTAATTTATTAAAGAATATAAATCAAGTGATAAAAGACAACTGTGACGGAAATGAAAAAGTCTTTTGTGATTTGTTTTCAGGTACTTCATCAGTTGCTAGATTCTTTAAAAATAGATATAAAATAATTTCAAATGATATTTTATATTTTTCATATGTGCTTCAAAGAGCAACAATAACAAATAATGAAATACCAGATTTTGAAAAACTAAAAAACAAGTTGAATGTAGAAAATGTATTAGATTATTTAGAAACTATAAATATTAATAGAAAAAAATATAAAACATTTATTTATGATAATTATTCACCGAATGATAATTGTGAAAGAATGTATTTAACTCCAGAGAATGCAAAGAGAATTGATTATATAAGAACTACCATTGAAAAATGGAAAAAAGAAAATTTAATAAAAGAAAATGAATATTTTTATTTATTAGCAACTTTAATTGAAGGAGTTCCTTTTGTTTCTAATATTACGGGTACATATGGAGCATATTTGAAAGATTGGGACAAGAGAGCATTTAAGAAGTTTGAAATGATTAGGTTAAATGTTGTAAATAATAATGAAGAAAATGAATGTTATAGAGAAGATGCAAATGAATTAATAAAAAAAGTGAGTGGTGATATTCTATATATCGATCCACCATATAACTCAAGGCAGTATTTACCTAATTATCATTTACTTGAAACCATTGCAAGATATGACGAACCCCAAATTAATGGTAAAACAGGAATAAGGACATATACTGAAGAAAAATCAAATTATTGTATAAAGTCAAAAGTTTATGATGAATTAGAAGAACTTATAAAAAATGCAAAATTTAAACATATTATAATGAGTTATAATCAGGAAGGTTTACTAAAAAAAGAAGAAATAGAACAAATATTAAAAAAATATGGAGATAAAGATACATACAAATTATATCAAATACCTTATAAACAATATGAAAATAAATTAACTAAAAAAATAGAAAAACATTATGAGTATATTTTTTATATAAAGAAAAAGGAAGAGTTTAATATTAATAATATATATATTAATATACCAATGATGGAAAAAGTTCCTATAACATTGATGGAAGATGAAGAACAATATATTTATGATATAGATAATTATATGGTGGATAGTCATAAAAAATATATTAAAAGTCCTTTAAATTATATAGGTGGAAAATATAAGTTGTTGCCTCAACTAATGAAATATTTTCCAACAGATATAAATACATTTGTTGACTTGTTTTCAGGAGGATTTAACGTAGGAATAAATGTAAAAAGTAACAAAACTATATGTAATGATATAAATGATTTCATAATTGATCTATATAAAGAATTATACAATAGTTCAGTAGAAAATGTATTAGATAGAATAAATACAAATATTAAAGGCTATGGATTAAGTAAAGAAAACGAAAGCGCTTATAAGAAATTCAGAATTCATTATAATGAAACCAAAGATCCGATAGATTTATATACCTTAACATGTTATTCATTTAACTATCAATTTAGATTTAATAATAATAGGGAATACAATAATCCATTTGGAAGAAATAGAAGCCAGTTTTCAGAAAATATGAAAAATAACCTAATATTATTTTCAGACAAGTTAAAGAATATGAATATAGATTTTTCATCGAAAGACTTTGATAAGGTTTCTATTGAAAATTTAGGAAAAGATGATTTTATATATTGTGATCCACCATACTTAATTACAACAGGATCATATAATGATGGAAATAGAGGATTTAAAGATTGGAAAGAAGAAGAAGAGATAAAATTGTATAATTATCTAGACAAAGCTAATGAAAAAAATATTAAATTTGCATTATCCAATGTTATGGAACATAAGGGAAAAGAAAATAAATTGCTTAAAGAATGGAGTAAAAAATATAAGGTTATATACCTTGATAACGATTACTCTAATTCTAGCTATAATACAAAAAAAGGAAAGAGTAAAGAAGTACTAATAATCAATTATTAAGGGGGAAAATAAATTGATAGAAGTAAAAGATATGGATAAAAGAAGTTTTAGAACATTTGGCTGGGTACAAGATCCAAGTGATTTTAAGGCATTGTATAAAGTAGTTTCAATTTTTAATGAAAGTTCTAAAGTTTATAAAGAACTAACTAACAGAAAAATAAAGGAATTAGTAGAAGAAAGAGATGGAAGAGAAAGATTATTAAGTGCATTGAGTTCAAGACCACTAAAATTAAAATATGCAGATTTAGTAGGAACGGCATTCTATCCAAGATCTTCTGCAAGATGTAATGGAATTGTACAAGCAACAGTAAAGGGACAGCAAAGACCTTTTATAAGCGACTGGCCTGCAGATAATTTTGTAAGATGGGCACAATGTTTAGGCTTTATAAAATATAATTATTATGATGATACTTTTGAGATTACAGAAACAGGATTAAGTTTTTCTAATAGTGAAGAAGGAAGAAAACGTAATGAAATATTAGAAGAAGCAATACTAAGTTATCCTCCTGCGGTTAGAATATTGAATTTATTAGAAGATGGAATTGAAAAAACAAAGTTTGAACTTGGACAAAAACTTGGATTTGTTGGAGAAGATGGTTTTACTAGTTTACCACAAGATATATTGATAATGACTTTAGCAAATGAAGAAGATACAAAAGAAAAAAATAAATTAAGAACAGATACAGAGGGGTCATCAGATAAATATGCTAGAATGATAGCAAAATGGCTAATAAAATTAGACTTAGTGAAACAAGTAACCAAACAAGTAACTGCTCAAATAGGTGCAAATACATATACAGAAAATATAGGACAATCATATGTTATTACTACAAAAGGAATAAAAGCACTAAATAGAGCAAGAGGAAAAAGCAAATTTAAAAGAATATCTAAAAATATATCTTGGGAGATGTTAGCCACTAAAGGAACGGATAGAGATTACATCAGAACAAGACGAGCATATATAATAAAAATTCTTGCAGAGTCAAAAAATGGACTTACTCTTGAAGAAATTAGAGATAGACTAGAACTGATATATATGACGTCAGAATTATTTACAGTAGTTAAAGATGATATAGAAGGACTAGTTAATATAGGACTTAATATAAGTATAAAAAATGAAAAGTATTATTTTGATGATGCAATTAATGATTTTATAATACCTAGAATAAAAGATGAAACAAATGAAAAATCAGAAATTACAACTAAGAAGGACGAGTTGAGAGAAAAACTAGATATATTATCTCATGAATATTTATCATTAGTTGATTTATCTTTTGATAGTAAACAAAACAGATTATTTGAAATGAAGGTTGTAGAATTACTAACAAAAGAATGCAAATACGAGGGTGTACATTTAGGAGGAAGTAGAAAGCCAGATGGAATAATTTATACTTCTAACTTACCCAATAATTATGGTGTGATAATAGATACAAAAGCTTATTCTAAAGGATATGATTTACCAATTTCTCAAGTTGATGAGATGACAAGATATGTAGAAGAAAACAATAAAAGAGATAAAACAAGGAATCCAAACGAATGGTGGAATAATTTTGATAAAAATATTAATGAGTTTTACTTTACATTTATATCAGGTGAATTTAAAGGAAATATTAATGAAAAATTAAAAAGAATATTTATAGCAACCAAAAGAGCAGGAGCAGCAATAGCAATTATGTCATTGATTAAATTAGCTAATGAGATAAAAGCAGAAAGAATGAATTTAGAAGATGTAAAAAATGTTTTTAAAAATAAAGTATATTAAATATTTATAAGATTTTAGGAGATATTTATGGAGTCTGCAAAACTAGAAGAGGAAGAGTTTTCAAGAGAAAAAGCAAAAGAGTATAGAAAAAAAGGAGAAAACCAAAAAGCAGAGATAATTCTTGAAAAGTTATGGAACGATTCAAATAAAGCCAATGTTTATTTGCTATATGACTATGGGATAATATTAAGAAACAATAGCAAGTCAGACAAATTTATAGAAATATGTAGAGAATATGCAAGAAATGAAATAATCATAAAAAATACATATATAATAAGTCTTTTATGTTGGTGTATATATGATGTATATATTAGAGACTTTGAAAAGACAGAAGAAGTTGACTTTGAAGAATTTTTAAAAGAAGCAAAATTTATAAAAAATAACTGTAAACAATTATCAACAGAAAAAGAACATTATAATCCATATGTTTTAACTGTATTTAAAGTAATAAGAGTATATTTAAAAAGTGCAAGTGTCAATTACAAAGAAGTTCTAAAATGGTTAGAAGCACTTAATCCTAATGAATTATCAGAAGAAGTGTATAATTTTCAAGATAGCGATGGACAAGATAGAGAGATGGCATCTAAGAAAGAATTTTATTATCAATATAAAACAAAAGCATTAGAAAAATTGCAGAAATATGAGGAATGTATTAAGGTATGTGAAGAAGCATTTAATAGTATAGAGCATTTTCATTATAGAAACCATATATGGATAAAAACTAGACTTTATTTTTCGAAATGTATGGAAGCAGATAGCGAAAGTGTGGAAGATGAAATAAGTAAATATAAAGAATTAGCATATAAAGAAAATCATTGGTTTATGTATCATAAATTATCTTTAATTTGCTGGAGATACGGAAAGATGGAAGATTCTTTATTATATGCCAATAAAGCATTAACTTGTAAGTTTGAGTATGAAAAAATGAATAAACTTTTACAAGATGTTGCTCTTCTATGGGAACATAAAGGAAATATTATAAATGCAAAAATATATTATGAAGCAAGTGTATATTATAGAAATAGAAATGGATGGAAAATGACAGAAGAACTAGAATTTGCTATTTCAAAATATAATTTAAATATAAATAATAGACCTAATGTAAATTTGATACAGAAAATTTCTGCGGAATATGTCACACAAATAGAAGGAGAGGATGAGTATGCAATAGGAAAGATAATAAAAATAAATGGGGATTATGGCTTTATAAATGTTAGAGGACAAAAAGATAACGTTTACTTTAAGGTGAAGGATGCATTGAATTCAAACTCATTAGGTGTAGGAAATATAGTTGAATTTAGAGTAATTAAAACAGATAAAGGTAACAGAGCTTTAAATATAAGAAATAGGGGGAATAAAAATGGCAGAAATATGTATAAATGAAAACGATATAAAATCACTTATTGAATCATATAAGAGAGAAGATAATAGCTTTAATTTATATTCTTATTCTGAATTAAAGGGGAATAAAAGAGTATGTAAATTTTTTATAAATAATCAAGAATGTAGAATAGATATTTGGATAAAGAAAAGTAGTGTAAAAATTATTCCTACAAAAAATCCAGATTATGCAAATAAGTTAATAGAATTTATAACTAAAAACACTCAAAATGCAGACATAAATGGAACGCAATGTGTCTTTAAATTTGATAAGGGTATGTTAGATTATTTACTAAATAAGATTGACGATGAATATTGTGGTTTAATAACTTATACAAGAAATGAAAATATAATTAGATTTAAAGGATATAATGGGGATATAGTAACATTTACAAATTATGAAAATAGAAATAAAGCAATGATTCAAGCTAAACCATTAGTGACTTTTGGAATAATTGTTAATATATTAACTGAAATTACTGATATATCTATTGATGAAATAATAGATATAAATAAAACATTAGCAAATGTTAATATGCCAACTGATAAGATTAGAAATAAAATGAAAGAACTATTAAAAAATTCTTATACATATATGGACGAAGCAGTATTGAAATCAATTTCAGGTTCAATTATTTTATTAGAACAAAGTGATTATAGCGAAGACTATACGGGTCATGTTACAGGAGTTTTTAAAGCTCTAGAAGGATACTTAAAGAAAGTTTTAAATAAAAGATTTAATTACAAGATTAAGAAGAAACAAAGCTTTTCTATGTTTTATAGAGATAAAGGAAATTCTAGTGAGATAGATTTAGATAATAATTTAACACAAGATGAAAAAGATTCTTTAAATAAATTATATACAATTTATAGTGATAAAAGAAATGTTTATTTACATAGCACTGTTGATCCATCACAAATGAGAATAATTGAAAGGATAAGTGAGGCAAAAGATTTAGCGGATGAAATATTAAATGAAATTGAAAGTTCATATAATATATTTTTTAGTAAAAAATAAGGAGATTAAGATGGGAGAATATGAAGTATTCACATTTGAAGAAGATGTTAATGAAAATGTTGTGTTTTTAAATACAACAGAAGATTTATATTTTCTTCAAGATGAGATAATTGAAGATATAAATAATAAAAATAGCCAAGCTAAAACGGTTCTTGTAGATTTATTTTTAAGGAATGGATTTACCTTTAATAGATATATTTTGTTAAAATTTGATAAAGATAAAAGATGTAGAAGTTTTATAATAAATCCAAGAGAAGTTTCAGAAAAGATAAAAATAAAAATTGAAGATTATTTAAGAAATCATAATGAATTATTATATTCTAGTTCTCTTAGTAAAAAAGAGATTGAATTTATTATGCAAAAATAAGGAGACAGAATGAGAGATATTAAAGAAATATTAGAAGATTATCCATCATTAAAATTACAATATGAACAAATGGAAAATATGAGTTTTGTCAGATTGTTACTGAAAAAAGATCATAGAAAAGAGCTAGATAGGATAAAGAAAGAAATGAAGGATTTAATAATGACTACAGAAGAATATAATAATAATTTCTCTGATTATGGCTGGATTGCTTATTCATTGATAAATGTTGAATTTATGAAAAATGCTAATATTATTTTTAAAGAAAATGGAATAGAAAAGGCGGAGGATTTTATTTCAGATTATTATAAAGATAATATTAAAAATACTAAAAGATTTATTCAATATTCTACTAAAGAATTTAGAAAAAGAGCCAATATAATTGATGAAGCATTTGAAGCATATGAAAGCGAGAAATATTATTCAGCTATTACTTTGTTTTTGACAATTGCAGACGGGGTAATAAATGATTTTACAAAAAACAAAGGCTTTTTTACAGAAGGAGTGGATTTAGATTGTTGGGATTGTTTGGTTGAATGCGACAAAGGTTTAAAGAAACTAAAAGAAATATATAATTTACCAAGAAAGAAGACAGTTGAGGATATGGTAACAATGCCTTATAGAAATGGTATTTTGCATGGAAGGGATTTGAATTTTGGAAATAAATATGTTGCAGGAAAATGTAATGTTCTACTTTTAGCAATTTCAGAATGGATAAAAAGTAAAAATACAGAGGAAAGTAGAAAAGATAAATATAAAAAAGAAGCTAATCTTCCTAAATTAAGTGAAAGTATAAAGAAATTACAAGAAACACAAGATAACAGAAGGATAATTAATAGATGGACAAGTAAAGATATTGTAATAGGAAAAGATATACCTATAACTGGAATAAAAGAAGATTACAAACAGTATGATTTTATATATAATTTTGTTGAAACTCTTGAAATATGGAAATCAAAAAACTATGGAGAATTATCAAAAAGATTTGAAATTTTATTTAATTATGAAACAAGAGATGGCTTTAAACCTAAAAGATGTAGAGAACTTTTTGAAAAAAATATTCTATTAGAATTTGAATTGACAAACATTATAGACCAAGCAATATGTATGAAAGTAATAGAACTTAATGTGCAGATTCAAAAAGAAAATAAAGTGAATAACGGAAAAATGAAAATTGGAATGGTATATGAAGGAAAAGAAGACATTTTTGCTATTCCAGAAAAAAATAATGGTGAGTGGAAAATATATCCTCAAGATGTAAGAGTGTTATATGAATAATTTGTAGTAAAGATAACTAAATAATTTAAAAATAAAATTTAGTTATATAAAAGGAGTTAGAATTAGTTGAAAGATAAAATAAATGAACAATTTATTGTAAATAAAGTAGTAGAATTTATGCTAAATAAAAAAAACGGTAATTGGCATAAAGAAAAAGTTAAGAAAAGTGATTTGTACCAACATGGAGTTGATATTAAATTAGTTGGAGGAAAAAGAAATAGCGAATATTTTTATATTGAATGTAAAGGTAAGTCTTATGCAAAATCTGCCAAATCAATTAATAGAGAAGGATGGCTTAATGCATTAGGACAAATAATAACGAGAATGAATGTAA
>CALXZR010000056.1 GCA_944393295.1 uncultured Clostridia bacterium | reverse complement strand
GCAATAGAAAAGTACCTTAATTATAAAAATTAAGGTACTTATTTTTATTTCCATATATCTTCATTTATAAAAGGAATAATTGCCATAACAAAAGCATTCATTGTTAAATCAATTCTATTTACTTCATTTTTTGTTAAATAGCTAATTCCACCTTTTCCATTACCTAATTTTTTTCCATTAAATATTTTGTCCATTACTTTGCCTAGTTCTGTTTCTATAATTTCATCAACATATTTTTCTGGAATAGGAAATCCTTGGCTAATTCCTATACTTTGATATCCAGTATTATCTTCAATAACAGCACCATTTATATCTATCCATGTTCCCATTGAATTAGTAATTCCTGCTTCTGATGCTATATAAAAATCTGCTTCAATAGAATTTTTCTTGGCATATTCTTTTACATTTTTTACTCTATTTTTTGCACCTTCTATTATTTGCTCATTTACTGGTTGGTCCCCTACTTCAGAATCTGCCTTTATTCCTTCTACTTCTACATCTTTAAAATATTTTTCAAAAGCTCTTTTTGCACCTTCTATTTTTCCTGGATTTGTTGTTCCCATTAATATTTTCATTTTTTATCTCCTACTATTTTTTCTATATTATATTCTAGTTTTTAATATAAAACAAGATGTTTTTTAGTGTATATTTAAATTTACTTTCTATGCTTTTTATGGTATGATATTGTGCAAATTAATTTTAGGAGATATCTTTACATCTAAAAAATATTAATTTGAAACAGTATAATCCATTGCATCTCCACCAATTATCTCTCCAGTTGTACAATCTACAAAATAACTATATTTCCCCTCTGTATATCTTTTTACTATGTCTCCATTATAATTATCTTCATAAGTTAAAACTACTACCCAAGCATTTCTTACTCTTTCTTCCATATTGTAATAGTTTCTATCTTCAGTAGCATAGTCTGGTATTTGCATTGCCTTATAATATTCTTCTGTATTATTTATTCTTTCATAAGCATCTGAATTCATTTTTACAAGCATTTTTTCAGCTTTAGTTTCCACTACCTCATTAGTATCTATCTTCTTATCTTCGTTTAATGCTATTTGTATAGCCTCTTCTTTAGTTACAATAATTTCATTATTATCAAACGGAATACTTGCAACTCTAAAATAATCAAAACTTTTATCTTTAGATTCAATTCCAATACTTATACTCTCATATGGATTATATATTTCTCCATACTTTTTATTATATGTTATGTCTATTTTATAGCCTGGTCCTTCTCCGGTAGCTCTATTATTGTTTGAAAAAATTTCTGTAATTTCATATTCACCTTCGTCAAATCCAAATAATCTACAATATTCATTAGCAATTGTTATTGCTTCCTCTTCTGTTATTTCAATACTAAAATCTTGTCTATCTTTATTATTGTTCCAAATATCAAAAAATGCTCCGGTTTTACCATCAATACTTATTTCATAATTGTCTTCTGTACTAAATCTATACATTATTGTATTTGAATCCATTTCTTTGTAATGATTTGTACTTATTATGTTTGAATTAAATCCTATTTCACTTAATTTATTAATAGCAATCTCTCTTGCTTGTTCTTCTGTTATGTTCTCTTTTTTGCTTTCTTCTGTCAGTTCATCTGTTACTTGATTAAGTTTTTCTGGTGTTTTCCATATATTTTCTATAACTTTACTTCCTGCAAAAGTAACTCCTGTTAAAGATATAATTAAACCAGCAGCTATAGCTATATTTTTAAATACTAATTTTCCCTTTTTATTCATAGTTTTTTCCTCCTCATTTTTCATTTGAGATATAGCTATTTTCATTTTTAATCTTTCTTTTATATTATCATTCATACTTTTAAAAACCTCCCTTTTTTAGTTCTTGTCTAATCTTTCTTCTAACTCTATGTAATCTCGTTTTCACATTCACTTCTGAAATTTTTAATTCTTTAGCTATATCTTTAACTGATTTGGCAGAATAGTAAAACATATTAATTATTTTAGCATCAATTGGTTTTAATCCTTCTATTCTCTTATATATTTCATCTATTTCTTCTCTTTCTTGAAAATACATATTTAAATTACTATATTCAATTATATTTTCATACGGTTCTATATCAAAAGTATATTTATAAGACTTTAATTTTTCCTTTGCTAGGTTTCTAGCAATTCCAGCCATATATGAACTTAAAGAATTTATGTAATAATTTTCTTTATATCTTTTCCATAATATAAAAAATGTATCAATTATAATTTCCTCTTTATCTTCTTCTGACAAATTATTATTAACCATATTTTGTATTACTTTTCTTAGATATGGTGTATAATCATCTACTATTCTATCTAAATCAAGTTCTTCATCTATAATATAATTTTCTAGTTCTTTCTTCTCTTTCACTTCATTGCTCCTTTATAAGATATCTTACACTTTTATAGTGGTAAAATTATTAAAAAGGTTACATCTTTTGAATCACTTTCTTAATAAATTTACGAGTAAACAAATAAGCAACTACATAAATAAAAAAGCTCACATCTGTAAAATTTGACGATTTAGATGTGAGTTTTTCTATCTTTATCGGCAAAACCACGTTTGTGGAATTGTCATTTTCTATATTTATTATACTTGAGATTTTAAAAAAAGGTAAAATAAAGTATCAACATATAAAGTTATATATTGTTAGAAAATTACAAATTTATAATATTTTTCTCCACTACAACTTAATATTCATATAACATATTACTAATTTATACTTTATTTTTGTACTTCATTGATTATTTTATCTAAATCAGAAAAATCAATAAAATTAACCTTCTTATTATAAGTTTCTATCATTGCTCTATCTTCAGCTGTTTGTTTTTCTTCTGGTAAATTCTTAACTGCATTATATAGCAATTTCATCATAGTTTTATGGGCAAAGTTTAATTTTGAATAATCTATTCCACCTCTTAAATGGAATATTTTTGCTTTTTCAAAAACCTCTTTTGATATTTGATTTTTTATATTATTCCTTATATTATTTTTATTTACTTCATCTGTCGGATCTGAAAGACCAACTGTTGCAACAATAATCTTTTTGTTTAAGATATTATTTAATTTTTTTAGTGTTTTTGACATTCCTAATACTCCACCAGCATACAAACCACCTAAATAAATAATATTATCATAATCATTTATTTGCTGATTAATCTTTTTGAAAGAAATTACTTTTATATTGGTTCTTTTTGAAAGTTCTTCAGCATATCGTTTTGTTGTTCCATAATAAGATCCATATACTATAATACTATTCATAGAAACTCCTTATTTTTTTAATACTAAAATTGCTTTTGCTGTCCCTGTAATTGACATTGCAAAAATCTTCAAATTTCTCTTTTTCATCTAATTTTAACTCCAAAGACAACTAATATCATTTGTTTTATACTCATATATTGCGATTTATTATTAAATAGTTGAGAAAATAATTAATAAAATTCCAACTATTAAAAAAATGCCACCCCATACTCTAAGAACAACTTTCATTTTAGGACTTTTTAATAATTTATCTGGAATTCTAGGACTTTTAAGTTTCATAAAAAACTGAGGAATCAAAATCATAAAAATTGCAACTACTGTAATTAAAATCCCTGTAATTAACATACGATACCTCCTATTTACTATTACAATCATAGTATCATAAATAAGAGTAACTATCAATATAACTATTAAAATTGTAACTTCTTTTATTTGAATAACGAAAATAACTAGAATAAATTAAAATCAATACTTTTAAATAATTTTAAATAAAAAAAAGCTGAAATTGGTTAAAATTTCAACTTTTGGTGCCAACGAAGTAGTTATCTACAACTTTTTTGGCTCTCTTGACGATTGATATAATAATCAATCAAGTTATATATAGATTACCAGATTATTTGATAAAAATCAAGTGATTTTACCAAATAATCTTTTACAAAATTTTGTTTGATTTCCATTGCTTTATTGTAAAATGTATGTTATACTAGCTGACATAGGAAATG
>CALXZR010000055.1 GCA_944393295.1 uncultured Clostridia bacterium | reverse complement strand
GCTTTTAAATAGATATTCTCCCCTACACATATTTTTAGTATATTTTTCAAGTTCAATTAAAAGTCCATTACATAAAGGAAATTTTTTTAATTTTTTAGTTTTAGTTTCAATAATATTAATATGTGTTTTCATATTTCCTTCAGGAGTTCTAACATCATCGTAATTTAATTTAACAATATCAATAACTCGTAACCCAGTATTAATTCCAGTATAAAAAAATAAATAATCTCTTGTCCCCCTCTTTTTTAATTCTTCTTTCATTTCTTCTAATTTTTCTCTATCTCTTATTGGCTGAACAAAATTCATTTTTTAGACCTCCTACTTCCTTATTGACGATACATTATAGGACATTTAATGTATGGAAGTAAAGGGTTTTAGTACATTTTTTTGATTACAAAAATAACAAAAATTTAATAATCGGTAGTTTATTGGTACTTTCCTTCAGAACAAGAAATGTAATAAAATAAATATTGTATTACATTTTTAATAAAAGATAATTTGGAAAAAAGAGAAAAAATATTGACAAAGCTATAAAAATATGATACACTCTTAAAAAATTAAATAATATGTAATTTATTGTTGGTCACTGTTTGTAACACACCTAGAACTCCATACCAGTAAAGTCTGAACGAAAATCTATGAGAGAACACAATAAAATTAGTAAGATATACTAAACATTTTACTAGTTTTATTATGTTCTCTCTTTTTTCTTAGGTTACATATTATTTGGAAAGGAGGTAAAGTATGTCAAAAATCTCAATGGCAGAAGCAGAAAAATTTATATATAACAATATGAAAGAAAAGCATAAACAACAACTAAGAGAATGTGCCGAAAAAGATAAAGAAAGTCTTATACATCGCATAAAATTGCAATTCGTAAAAGAAACAAAATGTATGGAATATGTAAATAAATCATTTAGGACTTATTTAGAAGAAATAATGAAAGAAACTTCTGAACAAAAATCATAATAAAAATTTATACAGAAACCTATCGAACACCAATTCAAGTTAGGTTTCTGTATTTGATAGCTTAAAACAAATCTATTAGTGCCAATGGCATTAAGTAGCTTTGTTTGTGTGCTATTAGTATTATAGCATAAAAAAGTAAAAAATAAAATTTATGAAATAAAAAAGGAGGAATAAAAATGAAGATGAATGATATTTTTGGAGAAGTGGTTACAGAGGAAATGATAAAAGAAAAGATAATAGAAAATAGCAAAATAAGTAAAGTAAGAAATAAATACTCATTATTAAGACAAGAAATATCAAAAAAAAATGACCCAAAATTTGTAAAGAAATCCAAAGAAAAATTGTATTATTTACAAAATTTTGATGAAATTGATATAAGTGCGGATATAGGAATGATATGTCGTTATGAATTGGATATGTTAGATAAGATTATAGATGAGGTCGCAACTGATCTTAGTTATGATGGGAAAATGAGAGAAAATCTTAGAATCTTAAGATTTTTAGCTGCTACAGTAGCAGATACTATATACCATGAATACTTTAAATTATTAAAAAGTAAGAATATTACAGAAGATGAATATTTTTCTAACATTGATTATATTAATATATCGGAGATTTGTGAATTATTAGAAGTATATGAAGATTACTACTATGATATTTTAAAAAATCTTAAAGAAATAATAGGCGAAGAAGCATTGGAGAAATATACTTATACTTTATACTTTGATGAATGTTTATGTAACATTTTTAATTATTTAGAATGGATATTTAGTGATAGCGATATGAAAGAACAACCTGATTATTACTTATAAGTTTATTATAAAGATACTATATTCGCAGGGAAGAACTAAAAAGTATTCGCAGTTTCTTTACTAATTCTCTCAACGGTATTAGCTCTTTCCTAAGGTTTTTAAAAAATTACTGTAAAAGGTGGTGATATAGCTGTGATAGATTCACTAAATTTAATGATTAAAAATGTAAAAAAAGTTGATTTTAAAAATTTAATAAAACTTGGAGGAACATTTGCAAAAAGGTATAAAAATTATACTGGCAGTTTAGTACAGTATGGCTACAATTTTTTATACAAAAATATTGACTTTAAGTATTCAAAGAGTTTTGAAAATTTACTACTTATTGCAAATCCTCACAAGGTATTATTAAAAAGAGATATAACGTTAAGCGATAAAAATGAATTTAAAAAAATAATAATACAAGCTTTAAAAAATATTTTGCAAACAGATGAATTTACTGTCGAAATTAGTAGAATAGACTACTATGTCGATATTCCAGTAAATGAAAAAATAAATGATTATCTAAATCTTTTAGAAAGGCATAAGAAGGTTTTTAATCGTATGAAAAAAACTCAATATGAAACTTCAAGTTATTTAAAAACCAAAAAAGGACAAGGTCAAATAAAACTTAATTTTTATGATAAATATCAGGAATCTAAAAAAGATTATTATAAAGGTATTCTAAGACTTGAAATACAAAATATGCCTTCTAAGATAAAAAGTGAATATAAAATAAATAATGTATCAAAGCAGATTGATATATATTGGTCAAAGGAATGTATGGAAAAGTATTATTTTAAAGTTTTAGAAAAATATCTATATATTGGAACATATTATAAAAGAGACATTTGCAAAAAATTAGTTGATAAGGCAGGTTTAAATGCTAGAAAAAGAAAAAATATTAATAGATTTTCACTTTTTGAAAGTAGGTATAAAGTAGATGGTGTTTTAGAAAAAAATAAATTCTGTACAGATACAATAAATAACTATATAAAAACACTAAATGAATTAGGAATTAATCCTATTACTATCCCAAAGGAAAGCAAATTTGAAAAATTAGAGAATTTAGTTAAACTTGCAAGAGCAACAGCAGAAGCAAAATATTTTAAATAGAAGTATTTAAGAAGGAGATTAAAAATGAATTTTTATAAAGTAATTAAATCTGCTCTTTAACCTAAATATAATTTTAGTTAAGTTGAAATAGATAACTTGACATAGAAATTTCCTTATAAAAATTTAGTTTATAAGGAGTAGATAAATAATGAAAATAGATAAAAATAAAAAAAGTATGACAATAAAAGAAGTTGCAAAACTTCTAGGAAAATCAGAAATGTTTGTTAGAATTCGGAATACAAAGAAACCTTTTGCCTTTTGGAATAGCCTTTAAATTACCAGGTAATGAAAGATATTCATACCATATTCCTCCTAATGCTGTTTATAAATATTTAGGAATCGAGGATTTACAAAATGAAAAATAAATCCTATAATAACAAACCAATATGGTTTTGTTTGGCTGAAAGGAGGTTTAAATAAAATGAAACTGCCAAATGGCTATGGTTCAATAATTAAATTAAGTGGAAATAGAAGAAAACCATATCAAGTAAGAATTACAAAAGGTTTTACAGATGAAGGTAAACAAATATATATGTATTTAGGGTATTTTGCTAAAAGAGATGAAGCACTTATTGCCCTATCTGAATATAATTCTAGTCCGTACGATATTACAAAGGAAAAAACAACATTTGAAGAATTATACAATAAATGGTCAAAAGAACATTATAAGAAAGTTAGTGATAGTGCCGTAGAAAATTATAGTAATGCCTACCGTAGATATTGCAAATCATTGTATAAGATGCGAATGAAAGATATTAGACTAACACATTTGCAGGGTGTAATTGATGAGTGTGGAATGGCACACCCAACAAGAGCTGTAATCAAAACACTTTTTAGAGTATTATATAAATATGCTATGAAAAATGATATTGTAGAAAAAGACTATTCAATTTATGTTGATGTTGGAAAACGAGAAGGAAAAATAAATAGAAAGCCTTTTACACAAGAAGAAATAGACAAATTATTCAAATACGAATCTAAAATTGAATATACTGATACAATATTAATTATGATATATACAGGTTTAAGGATTCGGAGAATTACTAGATATTAGAATTGAAAATGTACATTTAGAAGATAGATATATGATAGGTGGACTAAAAACAGAAGCTGGAAAAAATAGAATAATACCAATTAACAAGAAAATAGAACCTTTTATAAGAAGATATTATGAAAAAAATAAAGATAAAGGTTATCTTATAACCAATGCGTTTGGAAGGCAAATGCAATATTGTAATTATAGAAGGGAAAAATGGGATAACATTATGGAAAAATTAGAATTTAAGGAAGTACATAGACCCCACGACTGTCGACATACATTTGCAACTTTAATGGATAATGCAAATGCAAATAAGCTATCAATAAAACGCATAATGGGACATTCTAGTCCAGATATAACTGATAAAGTTTATACTCATAAAACTATAGAAGATTTAATAGAAGCAATTGATTTAATATGATTTTTTTTAAATTAATTTGTATATTACCTGTACATTACTTGTATATTACCAGTGATATATATAGAAATATTTTTAACGATTAAAAGAGCCCAGAGAAAAAAAGAAAAGCTACTCTCTGTAACGATTGTAGCTTTTCTGTAAGACTTTGGGTTGCCACCAAAATAGTCTTGTAATTATCTCTTACTAAATTGTGGAGCTTTACGAGCTTTTTTAAGACCGTATTTTTTTCTTTCTTTCTTACGAGAATCTCTTGTTAAGAATCCGTTAGATTTTAGAACTGGTCTATATTCTGCATTAGCTTCATTTAATGCTCTAGCAATACCATGACGAACAGCACCTGCTTGACCACTAAATCCTCCACCTTGTACTTTTGCAATTACATCATATTTTGATAATGTATTTGTAACTGTTAATGGTTGTCTTACTATAACTCTTAATGTTTCTTCTCCAAAGTATTCATCTATACTTTTTCCATTAATTGTTATATTTCCTTTTCCTTCTACAAGTCTTACTCTAGCAATTGAACTTTTTCTTCTACCAGTTCCTAAGAATACAACTTTTTCTGATTTAGCCATTTTTTACTATCCTCCTAATTAAAATTTCCATAATTCAGGTTTTTGTGCTGCATTTTCATGAGCATTACCTGCATATACTCTAAGCTTTGTAAGCATTTTTCTACCTAAGCTATTATGTGGTAACATTCCTTTTACAGCTATCATCATAGCTTTTTCTGGTTTCTTTTCCATCATATCTTTTGCTAAAGTTTTTCTCATATTTCCTACATATCCTGTAAAGTGAGTATATACTTTTTGATTTAATTTGTTTCCTGTTAGAACTGCTTTTGAACAGTTTATTATAATTACATGATCACCACTATCTATATTTGGTGTAAAAGTTGGTTTATGTTTTCCTCTTAATAATTTAGCTGCTTCTGCTGCAACTCTTCCTAGAGGTTTATTTTCGGCATCAATTATATACCATTTTCTTTCAATTTCGTTTTTCTTAACACTATAAGTAGTATTATTCATGGTAAAATTACCCTCCATTCATAAAATAAATAATTTATATATGAAACCTACTAAATGCTAACCGGGGAATTGCTTTTATAGGTCATATTACATATTTTGCTATATTATTTTATTACAAAATTAACTAAAAGTCAAGGAATTTATTAAAAATTCTTGACAAATGAACTTTTTTATAGTATTATTATTTTTGTAAAAAGTAGAAGCTACTCTTCT
>CALXZR010000054.1 GCA_944393295.1 uncultured Clostridia bacterium | reverse complement strand
TTATGCTGGTTTAGATCCATCTATATATCAATCTCGTAATTTTCAAGCACGTTCTCTTAGAATGCCCAAACGTGGTCATTCGTTACTTAGATATAACCTTGTTTATGCTCCACATAACTTAGTCTTACATAATAGAACTTTTAAAGAATATTATGATTAAAGCGTTCTCAAGGCAAGACTCATTATTGTGCTCTTGGACATTGTGCTCATAAACTTGTTAGAGTAATTTTCAAAATGTTAAAGAGTAATGTTGATTTTAATTTAGATTAATTAAATATTTATTTTTCAATGTATTCAGCCGTTTTTAAAAAATCAGCTAAAAACGGTTATTAAACTTGACCTTTTTCATATAAAAAATTTAAAAAAATCTTTCATTCTTCTATTGACTTTTCATAGTTGGTCTCCTATAATTTTATTGGTTAAATTTTATTATAATTTAACTATAAAAGCAATATATTAGAAAAATACAGTTTATGAAATCTCATAAACTGTATTTTATAAATTAGTTTCCACCTATTGGATTTGGATTATAGTCTGGATTATCTAGGTATATTTTTAATTCTCCTTCAGTGTCACTTCTTAATATTTCTTCATTTCTTTCATTATATAGTATATATTCTCCTGTCTCCTCATCTTGTTTAATATTCAAATTTTCTATTTCATTTTCTGTTTTTGTTTTCCTATTGCTTACAAAGAAAACAATTATAGCTATTATACAAATTATTATAAAAATACTTATTATTACCTTTTTATTTCTCATTATATCCCCCTTTACCATCCAGAATGAGCTTCCCAATTTGTAATACTGCTTAATGGTGTCCAGTCTATAATTCCATTGTTATTAGCTAAATGTAAAGTTCTTAGCGCTCCGTTTTTATTTAAATTAGCTAATATCTCTAAATTGTTATATCTTACAGAACTACCACTTTCATCTATTTCTGTTGAATAATCATAAATACAATTATTATTCAAATTTATATATGTTAAATTGGTTAGTTCAGATAAAGGTTTTAAGTTTGAAATTTGATTTTTATATAAGTTTAATGTTTGTAAATTTTCCAAACTGGCAATTGCTTCAATATTTGATACTTTATTATTTTGAATACTTAAGCTTTCCAAATTTGTTAAAGAAGCAATTGCTAAAATATCTGAAACATTTTGGTTATTTATAGATAAACTTGTTAATGTTTTTAATTCTCCTACACCTGTAATATCTTCTATTGCTCCAACAAAGTCTCTACTACCTGTTGAAATACTAAAGCTTAATGTAGTAATTGGAGAATTTTTTAAATTCCTTATTTCTGAAATTGAAGTTATATTTTTATTGGTAACATGTAAGTTAAAACTTGTCAATTTTGTAGCATTTGCCAATTGTTTGCAAAAAGTATTAAAACTATTTTGACTCCATTGTCCCCAAGTCATAGTAAACTTTTCTAGTGATTCACAATTTGTAACATCTGGTGCAGCTTCTCTATCTAAATATATTTCTTTACAAGAGCTTGGTATTTTTATACTGCTATTTGTACAAGAAGAGAAAATATAGGTTAAATCTTTACAATTACTTAAATCTAATCCCACATTCATTGAAGCATTTGATGTAATATATCTTTCATATCTTGTTATCTCTGTGCATAAACTTATTTTTTTATATAAATTTACATTTGTAATTCCTAATCCTGGATAATATGTATTCCAACAGCCATTAGTACCAGCTGCATGTCTTAATCTTGAAATAGTTTTTTGCATTTTAGTTAAGTCTATATTTTCATTATCTAACCAAATAGATTTTAATTCTAAAGCATTTGTTTCTAACAAAGATAAATCTGTTGCATTTGTTCCCCTTAAATCCAATTCTTTTAATTTTTTAACATTATTTGTAAAACTTATATCTATTAAATTTGTTAGACCATACAATTTTAAAAATTCTAAGTTTGGCATACTTGAAAGAACTTCTTGCAATTTGCTATTGCTAAGTTTTGAATTTCCTGTTAAATTTAATTGCGTACAAGTAGTATTATTCATTAAAGCTTCTATTTCCATTGAATCATCTGTTAAATCTAAATTTGTGTAATCTATTCTTTCTGCACTATTTAAAAGTATATTGTATTTACTAGCAATAGAACGATTTTGGCTTCCACAAGTATTATATATCTCTTTTATTTTTGAAACTTCTGAATTAATAAAATTTTCATTATTTGCTAAATACAGATATCTTATGCTTGTGCAATTTTCAAGATATCCAATCCATTTTAAATTTGTATTGTTTTCTAAACGAATATAATATAATTTTGCTTTATTTTGTAAACTTGAAACAGCATCTTCCTTCTCATTTTTTCCGTTATTTTCTAAATCTTCATTATATAATTCATTAGCTCCTAAATTATTGTCGTTAGAGTGAAGATATGTTAAATTACTCATATTCTCACAGCCCTTTAGACTAAGTAATCTATTTTGTTCTACTCTAAGCAAATATATATTTTCAAATCCTGATAGACTCTCTATACTACTTAAGTTATTATTATTTAAATACATATATTTAACAGCCTTTTTTGTGGTATCACTTAAATTTGCTAAAGCCTCTATACTTGTTAATTTCGTATGAGTATTACTACTATTTGATGTAGTTTGAGTACTTGGTACTACTCCATATATTCCGAAATACTGTAAATTACTTAAATTAGCATTTGCAATACCTTTATCTGAGCTACACAAAGTTTCTATCTGATTATTTGGGTTTTCAAAAGAAGTATTATAATAAAAATATAAATATTGTAAATTACTTACATTTCCTAGATTAGAATAATTATTAATCGTACAGTTTTTAAATTGTACATAATATAATTGAACAGCATTTGAAATTCCATCTAGATTTTCCAAATTTACTCCATCTAAAATTAATTCCTCTAATGATGTTAGTACATATAGTTCTTCTAAATTACTAACCCCTGATGTTGAATCAATTGTTAAAGTTTTTACACTTTTTATATCTTCTGCAGTAAGTCCTTTATTACTATCTCCAGTAATTAATTTTGCTATTGAACTTCCTGCAGGTAATACTTCTCTTAGTGGATCATCTTTATCTAAATCGTCTTCTGAAATTCCTAAAATGCTATCTTTTCCAGAAGCACAATAATATACTTCTAAATTTCCTGTTACTCCATATACATCATTCATTCTGGCATAATCTGCATATGTTCCTTCTCCTGCATCTCCACCTTTTAACTGACTTCTTATTTCTTCTGGTAAAGCTTGTTTATCTATTAAATAACAAGCATTTCCATCTTCGTTTACTATATATCCAATAGCTCCGTATCCATGTTTGCTAGGATTCCAAATCCAATTACTACTTTCAGAATATTGTTCTAATGCTTCTGCTTTATTATCTGCTTTTTCAAAATATTCATAATGTTCTACATAATAACTATTTAAATATTCCTCTAATACAACTACGCTTTGCATATATGTTGCATTTTGTGCCTGTGTAATTATTCCATTATCTCCAATTACTGCATTTAAAGATACTCCTGCTAATATTAGCATTACTATTATTGAAATTACTAGAGCTATTAAAGTTATTCCGTTTCTTTGAAATAATTTTCTTTCTTTTTGCATTTTTTCCTCCTTTGTTTAATTTTAAGTTTAGAGGAAAGCAATCTAAATTCCTTTCCTCTAATATCCATAAAAACAAATGCAAATTACTTTACCTTTGTTTCTTTGAAAGAAAACCATTTCAATAAAATGAAACTCGTTTCTATTATGTAATCGTTACAACACAAAAAGCACTAACAAAAGTTAGTGCTAATATTTTTCTTTAAAATTACAATTACATTATTAGTTAGCATTAGACTTCCTTTTATATTTGATTTTATGGATTGTTTCTTCTTTAATTTCAATAATTAAAGATACAAAAAAAACATAAAGTATTACTTTAATAGATACTTTATGTTTTTTTATTTTTATAGAAAAAATTTTTATATTTCAATATTGACTTTAAAAATATGTAATGTTAGAATTATTTTAAAGAAAAAAAGAAATCTTTAATTATTGAAATTAAGGATTTCTTTTTTATTATTTATATTCTATTGCTACTTGCTCCTGGAAAAACTTCGTCTTCATATTCATTTTCTTGTTCTCCTCTAGTACGTTGATTTTCTGCTCTCTCTTGAATTGCTTCAGCTTCTCTAGGCATTTTTCCAGCTAATTCTTTATTCTTTTCCATTTGTAAATTTATATTATCTATATTAAAACCTTTTTGCTCCAATTCTGCTTGTATATCTTCATATTCTCGTAATTTATATTGCATTTTTCCATTAACAAATTCTACTGAACTTGAATCCATATATTTTCCATCAGCTGTTCTTCTAAATACTTTTCCAGTAAATTCTTGTCCGTTACCATCTTGAGATACTGTCCAAATAGTTTGCGGTCTATCGTCTTCATCTGAATAAAGATAATTTACCATTTCTTTCTCTAATTTACCATTTCTCTTTCTAGCATAGAATATACCTGTTTCGTGTATTAACTTGTCCTTTGCTTTAGCCATCTCTACTTGCTCTTTTGTCATATCATCTAAAGAAGCTAATCTATCTTCTTTAACATTAATGCCTAATCTTTGTAATTCTAACATATATATTGCTTTTTCATCATTATTCATATGTTGTAATTCTAATCTCATAGCATTTTTTGGTTGTCTAAAAAAATTTACAAAAGTATCTACATCTCTTACCTCTTTCTCAGAAAGGTCTTTAGCATAATAGGTAGAACTAATGCTAGAAATTCCATGTACAGTATGTATATTTACCTTTTTAAAACCATTACTTCCCATTCTTGTTTCAGAATAATCGTAATTTTCCTCATCTTCTTTATGTATTTCAATTACTTTATTTGGAGTAACAATTAAATCTCCATTTCCATCTAATGTTGCAAAGCATTTAAAAGGCTCACCATTAGA
>CALXZR010000053.1 GCA_944393295.1 uncultured Clostridia bacterium | reverse complement strand
AACAATGGGACATTCTGATATTAGAATGACTATAGACACATATACAGATCTTCCAATAGAAACTCAACAAAAAGAGTTGAAAAAATATACAGATAGTGTTAAAATGCTTATGGGTGATTCTATTAACAAATATATAAAAGAAGAAAATTCGTTAAATCCTTAGAAAATACTAAGGAATGACGGAGAAGAATTAATGATACCTAAAAGTTAATATTTTCTAGAATTATTTTCTAGAATTGAAATAGCGTACAGAACGTGCAACAAATAAGGGGTTGACAATGTGTTTGACAAGTCACCTCGACCAGTATCCAAAAAACCTACAAGTAGCTTAAATACTACATTGTAGGTTTTAATTTTATCTATTTTACTGCAATTTTACTGAAACCTATCTTATTTTCTTCTAAATATTCAAGATATGCATTATCGCAAGTATCTTCATAGTTTTCCAATACTTCTGCATAAGTATTGAGTGTAATTGATATATTTCTATAACCTAATTTCTTTTGAACTACTTTAGCAGGCATACCACTTTTAATACAAGTTGTTGCATAAGTGTGCCTTAACATATGAAAATTCACATTGATAAAATAAATGAAGGAGTTGCATATCATGGTATGAGTATATTTCATTATTCCAGTTATAATGATTCCGCTAAATCCAGAATACTTAGGTCCCCATCAATTATAACACTCAAGAATTGATTTTTTTCTAATTTCTTCTAATTGATCTTTAGAAAAAGCAAAAAATTCTAAATTTGTAATATTATTACATTTTATGAACATACTTATAATTCCTATCTTATTGAATTATTATTTATATTATCTCCATTTTATTAAAATTATAACATTAACTATAATTCTAAAATTTTATAGTTCCAGATATTCCTGAGCCATTGCCTTCACATTTTAGGATTTCAAAATTATTGAATTTATCGGCATCCACAATTTTAACCTTGATACTTTCTTTAAAATCATTTGATGTAAGTAATTCTTTTTTAGGTGCTTCGATTCTTTTTATATTGTCTTTTTTGTTACAAAATAATTTTGCGATCAATTTTTTAAAGATATTCATCTTTCATCACTCCTATCTATTGGAATACTTCCTGAGCTTGCTTCTAGATTTCTCTCTTTAGCTACCCTTTCCTCTATATCCCATGGATTTCTCCCTTGTGACAGAATTAAATCTTTAGCAAGAAAATGTCTTTTCAAAATTTTCTTTTGAAGTTTTTACAAATTCACTGGTATTTTCATCCAAGTAATAAAATATTTCACCCAATTCATTTAAATTAAAATAACTATATATAATTGGATTTTGAGCATTATCAGTTTTTCTGTAAACTCTATTAACAATACATTTATTTTATCCTATACTAGGCGTATTTGTTAAGATAGTTTCTAATAATTTTAATAATTCCATTTGACAGGATGACAAATTTTGATATTGATTTGATAACATGCTTAATTTTTGGGATATAATTTCTGTGGGGGTTCCGCAAATGTTGTGCATCAATATTTTTTAGACTATCCATAAATGTTTTTAAAGGAAAACTTCCATCAACATTAGTTATACCAACACCACAAAATAATTGTCTTAAGTCATCATCAGCTAAAGTAAAGTTTAAGTCTTGTAATTTTTTATCACACACATGGCACTCAAAATCCTTTCCGTGTTTGTCAATGTCATGCTTTCTTGCCTCTTCATAGCTTATAAGAAAATTTTCAGGTTGTCCACCAAACCTATGTGCTGCTAAATTCCATGTGGGATCTAATATACCATTGATTATTGCTAATTGACCATCTGCTAGTTCTATATCAACATTTTTTACTTTTAAAAAAGCATGATTACTACTCGCTATAAATTCAGATTCAACTCCGGTTCTATTAAAAATATATTGTTCAACATTAGCAATTCCATTACAAACCCCATATCCTGAACTAATGATTTTCCATAAACATCTTGCGTTAGATTCATTGAAATTCTTAGTTCCAAAATTTGGACTATAACTAATTTTTTTCCCTATTTCATTATCAATAATCGCAATTTTTTGAGCTGTTGTATATTCTGGTTTTAATTTACTAATTACATATGATATCCATTCTTCCGCTTCTTTATATTCTTCTCCTGAAGAATATAAACTTGCGCCAGATTTAGATTCATTCCCCAGCCTATTACATACTTGTAAATTAGGACAAATCTCACATAGTTTCATTAATTTTTTTATTTTTTCTTCACTGAATTCTTGCGGATTTATTCTTATAAATTTATCTAATCCTCTATATTTTTCTAAATCAGAATTCAAATCAATTACAATAAATTCTTTACTATTTTGCAAGTTAAAATCAATACATTCTCTATATTCAGGCGGAAAATCTGTTATATCTAAACTCCCATCTGTCTCATAACGATTAGATACTAGTTTTCTTTCACATTCAAGTAACTTACTCATAAAATCTGCTTTTGTTATTCCATTTTCTTCACAAAAGTTTGGATTTTGGTATAAAAATAATCCAATATTTTCATCGTTTAATGAAAATAGAATTTCACATTTTTCATCAATACTTAAATCATTTTCGGCCGTTAAAATTTCAAACTTTTCACTATCTGTATATTGTTTGTAGATGCCAACTTTTACATTTGGCTCTTCAGAATACAATTTTAATATTTTTTCTTTTATTGTTTCATCCATATTATTACATAAAACAGGTATCATATTTGTACTAAAATTTTTCAAAATAAATGTTTTATTCGTTAAAAACATCTTTTTACATTCTTCATCAAAGGCTAATATAGCCCATATAGCACTATTTATAGGAAATTCCATAAAGCTGATAAGATCATTTCTTAATGTGTCAGGTAATTGTTGATAATATGTATAATTAAATAAATTAAGAATTTCTTCACTGGATAAATTTAATTTAATTAACTCAATTAATTCATTAATACTAAAATTTATATTTTCTATTACATTAAAATCAGAAAAAATATTCATTTTTTTATCTGTCGATTTTAATAACTCTTTAAAATCTTGTAAATTCATCTTATCACCTCTTATCTTTAGCTATTTTATATAATCATTATTTTTTTTAACTATTCCTATTTATAAATATCATAAAAACAAAAAAAATACAATTAATTCACAAAAATATGTTAATAGTTTTTATAAGTTCTACCATTTTATATCTTATGATAATCTTTCAATACCAAATGACGAGATTTTACGAAAACTTTCTGGGACTCTCGGTATTACCTATCGACGCCTTAGGATAGGAGCAGGTTACAATATGGTAGGTAGCCATCCTGATTACTATCTATCTGATGGCACGGCAATCGACATTGAAGAAATACTGTCTAAAATTTACTACAAAAATCCCGCATCATTATCCAGACTGTATGAACTAGGTGGAGTACTTTTAGAAGAATAGTACATCAACTTATTGGGGGAGTAAAACCATTTGATTTTCTTTTATTATTTGATTATTCTACTCTAAAACTAATGCTTTCTTAGGGCAAAAATTTGAACATTTACCACACTTGATACATTTATCATAATCTATTTTAGGTGCATTAAAATCCTCTTGTGATAGTGCTCCAACTGGACATACATTCACTGCTGGACATTTATGATTTTGTGGGCTATCTATGATTGTTTTTAGTTTCTTTTCCATATATTCACCCCTCTAATTAAACTTTCATTTACTTGTATTGTATCATTAAACCCATTATTATTCAAATTAAACTAGTAAATTTCCCTGTGTTAATTCATCAATTATTGATTTTCCAAAATGGATATGATAAAATTCGAGCATAAATTGAAAATAAGACAAAATCTGCAATAATATCTGCTAGAGCACATATTGATATAGTGAGTAAATTGTAGGAAAGAGGAAGTGTCTATGAGAATTTTAGAATTTATTTTAAATAATAAAGATTATTTAGAAGATTTAATTACAAGAAGTACTTATCATTCAAATGCTATTGAAGGAAGTACCCTTACATATGCTGAAACTTATGCTATTCTTTATAACGATAATAGCTTTAAAATCGCAGGAAAAGAGCCAAGGGAAATATATGAAGCTATAAATCATAAAAGAGCATTAGAATTCGTTTTTAACAATTTACAAAATAATGAAGACTTTGATGAAAAATTTATAAAAAAATTAAATGAAATTATAAATAGAGATATTAAGGATACGGAAGGTTATAGAACTATACAAGTATTTATTCAAGGTAGTGAACATATCCCTCCAGAGCCTGAAAAAGTACCAAATTTAATGATGTATTATGTATATAACTATAATCACGATGAACAAGATATCTTTACTAAAATTGCTAAATATCATATTGATTTTGAGAAAATACATCCTTTTGAAGATGGAAATGGGAGAACAGGTAGATTACTTATAAATTATGAATTATTAAAAAATGACTTGCCACCTGTTGTTATAGCAAAAGAGGATAGAGTAAAGTATTTTGAGTTTTTAAGAAATAATGATAGTAATGGCTTAGCTGAATGGCTAAGAGAATTAGCTACTAGAGAAGAAGAAAGAATGGAGAAGTTTGGATATAAATAATAGGTGATTATATGTTACAAAGAATTAAACTCTATCACTTAAGAAAAAAATTCATAAAAAATTATAAACAAAAAAAAATGGATTATATACAACCTCAATACAATCATAATGGATGGGGAATATTAGCAAAAGTTAAACTATTAAGAGATTCCTTAATTGAAGATATAGAAATTGACTGGACTCAAATTAATAATGAAGAAGCTATGATTATATATGAGATAAAATTTAAAAAATAGATTAATGAATTAAAAGATATGAATGAATATGTATTACAAAATATAAATGACTTAATTTATTTTGAACCAACTTTAGTATATAATAAGGACTTTTTTGACAAAGAAAGAAATGAACAGGAAATATATAATATTGTTTGTGAGATGTTTTATGCTGTTATGCAAAAGAAATTATCTAAACTATTTTACACTGAACTTGGAAAACAATATTTATTACCTTTATTAAATAAATATGTGATTGAAGAAAAAAATGAAACTGTTGAAAGTTATTTAAAAGAATCGTTTTTAAATGCAACTTATATAAAATCTAAGAATGAAAATAAAGATACTAATGTATATATTATTGATTCTTTTGATGAATATAAAAAGAGATATGATGAATTTATATTTGGAAAATCATATTCTCCTGGTTCAACATTACTTTATTATTTTTCGGAATATAGAATGGAATTCTATTATCAATTTTTTGAAAATATAGAAATAAATATATTAGAGAAAAAAATGAGTAAATATTTAAATTCACATAGGCGAAATATAAAAATTTCTGATTATAAATGGCTAATAAAAAAAGTAAGGCAATTGGGAGAAAAACGATTATATGATATTGTCGAAAATGTTAATGATAGAAATTTGTATGGTTGTTCTGAAAGGGAAAAAATTTATAAATTTAAATACATATTCAAAAAGATTCGAAAATGTTTACCAAGATAATCTTAATTATATTAAAGAAACGAATAATGTAGATTATAATTATAAAATTTATATTATTACAATAATAACATTAGCATTAACAATAATAGGTACAATTTCTACTCTGAAAGACATTAATAAAGAAAATAGTAATGATACCAAAATTAATAATGAAATTAATTTAATAGAAAGTAAGGGGAACGAGATGATTGATAACAACTATTTAAGTTATGAAGATCAATTTAAAGAAATTCTTAATCAAGAAGAAATTAATAGAATTGAAAATTATGAAATGCGAGAAATTAGGATGAAATATTGGAATTTAAGACATCAAGCTTTTCTAGATGAGGTGAATATAAAGGATTGCGACTTAGGAAAAGTGCTTGATGAATTATGGATTGAAGAGCAAAAAGAACCAGAAAAATTTAAAGTTAAATAATTAACTGCATTCAAACTACATTCAAAAAATGTCGAAGTGCCAGAAAATAGGTAATTTTCAAAAGCAAAATCTCCTCACCTCGACCAGAAAAAGGAGCTTTTTAGAAGCTCCTTAATTTGTTTTTAGACTATTTTTAGCTTTTTTCTTTTGTCCCCATGGTAAAACTTCCTTAACTAACCAGTTTGCGAGTTATTTTTGAAAGTTTTATTAAAATAGCAACATGTACAAGAGATATACGCAATGCTAATAGCATCTAATTTTCATAAAATCTTAAATACTTTTCTAATTTATACTTTATATTCTTTATACCATTTTGAAAATTCTTTCATTGAATCAATAGACTTATATTTTATTCTATTTGCTCTTTCCTCATCAGACATTTGAGCTAAAGTTTT
>CALXZR010000052.1 GCA_944393295.1 uncultured Clostridia bacterium | reverse complement strand
CATCACTTTTAAGTTATGTATCTGGTATTAATGGAACAATAGCAAAAAATATTGTAAAGTATAGAGATGAAAATGGAGAAATAAAGCAAAGAAAAGATTTGCTTAAAGTTCCAAAATTAGGTCAAGCAGCCTTTAAACAATGTGCAGGGTTTATAAGGGTTTTTGATGGAGAAAATCCTCTAGAAGTAACAGCAGTTCATCCAGAGAGCTATGAAGTTGCAGAAAGGTTATTAACAAATTTGGGATTTTCTGTGGATAACCTAAGAGAAAAATCAAAATTAGAAGAATTAAAAATAGCTTTATCGAAGGTTAATATACAAGAGATGTCAGAAAAATTAAATGTAGGAAGCTTAACTTTAAAAGATATTATAGAAGAGCTTTCAAAACCAGGAAGAGATCCTAGAGAAGAGTTACCAAAACCAATTTTAAGAAGTGATGTTTTAAAATTCGAAGATTTACAAGAGGGAATGGAACTTACTGGAACTGTAAGAAATGTAATTGATTTTGGTGCTTTTGTTGATATTGGAGTAAAACATGACGGCTTAGTTCATATTTCAGAAATGTCAGATAAATTTATAAAAAATCCTTCAGAGGTAGTTTCTGTTGGAGATATTGTCAAAGTAAAAGTACTTTCAATAGATAGAGAAAAACAGAAAGTAAGTTTAACAATGAAAAAATGATACTAAAAAATCCCAGATTATCTGGGATTTTAGTTTTTAAAATGTAATTAACTTTCTTGTTTTTCAGTATCTTTTTCACTATTTTCAATCTTACTACTAGCTTTTTCGTAATAAACTATTTGGCTAATTAAAATATAAGGTGATAAAATTACTGTTCCTATATTAGAAATTATATCAGTAGCTAATGTATTTTTTACTGCCATTGTAACTATTATACTTACTATTGCTATTAATAAAATCCATCCTAAGAAAGATAAACAAAGTGTAAAATATTCTAGTTTTCTATTTTTCATAAGTTCTGCACTCTTATCTAAAATTTCTTTTGGAGAATATTCTGGATTATCAGCTAAAATTATAAAAGATAAGGCATAAGGTAAAAATTTTATTAGAAAAACTAACATAACTACAATATAGCAAGTTGCAAACATATATTGGTAAGTAACTATATTTTCATCACTTATTCCAAAATTGTATGTACAAATTAAAATAAATACAGTAAATACAACTATACAAATAAGAATTGGAACAATAACTTTTAATAAGATTCTAAAAATTATAGCCCAAACTTTTGAAAAAGCTAAAACTCCTTTGTTAATAAAATCAGTATAACTAACTTCTTTGTTTTTAGAAAAGTCTAAAAATGTTGCTGTAACTCCATAAGATAATGGTAATATAGCTGCAATAACAACTAAATATATTAAAAGTTGTAAAATAGGAATGTTTTGAGCTAAACCAACAGTATAAGATGAAAAATAATTAATTGCTAAAGTTACTGCTAAATAAATTAAAGTAATTATTAATGCTTTTGGCCATTTGCCAGCTAAACGGGTACGAGCATCTTTTTTTGTTTCTTTTAAATTCATAGATTTTTCCTTAAATATAAATTTGGGTTTTTAGTGGATTTACCCATAAACCATTATATATAAATTTAAGTATATTTATTTTGAATTTTTAGTATTTCATCATAGTGATTATCTAAAATATCTAAGAAGACTTTTGCTATTTGGGGATCAAATTGAGTTCCAGAACATTTTTCTATTTCAGCACGTACATATTCAAGAGGAATAGCATTTCTATAAGAACGTTTTGAAGTCATTGCATCAAATGTGTCTGCAACAGCAGCTATTCTTGCAAATAAAGGTATTTGATCACCCGCTAATTGTTCTGGATATCCAGTACCATTATATTTTTCATGATGATGATAAACAATAGGTATTATACTAGAAAATATACTTGCATTTGATAGTATATGTTTACCAATACTTGGATGATTTTTAATTTCAGAGTATTCATTATCATCTAGCTTACCTTCTTTTAGAAGTATTGCATCTGGAATTCCAATTTTTCCAATATCATGGAAAAGTCCACCTATACGTAAGGTTTTCAAATCATCTTCAGATAATCCCATATATTTTCCAATAAGAACTGAAAATTCAGCAACTCTGTCTGAATGACCTCTAGTATATCTATCTTTAGCTTCTACAGTATACCTTAAAGTTTGTATACTTTCCAAATAAGCTTTTTCAAGGCTTTCTTGTGATTCTTTAAGTTCATTATTGATTTTCTTTATTAAATTCATTTGTTCAATTGACTTTAAAGCAGATTCTATTAATAGTAATAATTGATCAAATTTATCACTTTTTTCACAATATCCTTGTATTGAAAGACGTTTTATAGTTTCGAGAGGAGGAGCTAAGTCTTTATGACCAGTTAATAGCAAAATATATAATTCCTGATTAAATTTTCTAATTTCTTCTACAACTTTATCACCATGAATAGGTGTCATAATAAAGTCTAAAAGCATTAAATCGAAATGCTCATTTCTAACAAGTTCAATTGCTTCTAATGGATTTGTACAACCTGTTAATTGATATCCAGAACGTTTTAAAAATACAGATAACGAATCTATAATTCCGCCTTCATCATCAACAGCAATAATTTTGTATGGGCTAATATTGCCTGTACTTTCTGAATGTCTCATAATGTTCTCCTTTTACTTTTTAATTGGTATTATTAAATTGAAAGTTGATCCCTTTCCTTCTTCAGAAGTAAATTTCAAATCTCCATCAAACTGAGCCTTTATATTAGAATAAGACATAAATAAACCAAGTCCAGTTCCATTTTTTCCCTTTGTAGTAATCATTTCCTTAAATAATTTTTCTTGTACTTCCTCGCTCATTCCACAGCCATAATCTGTAATTGTAATTATTATTTTTTTATTTTCTTTAAAGATAGAAAGATCAATAGATTGATCTGGTTTTCCATTGTAAGATTGAATTGCATTTGAAATAATATTATTAATTACTTGAACTAAACTATTAATATTACCATGCATTTCAAAATTTTTATCTGTTTGAATTGAAACATTTAAGTTTATTAAAGCTGATTTTAATTCATGTTTCATTAAAATATCTACTCTTTTTACAAGTTCTTCTATTGTAAAGGTTTCGTCTACATCATTTGTAAGTGCAACTGCCTGTCCTCTAACAGCTGTAATTACATCAGACATATAAGATGTATAATTTTTAATTTTTTCAATCCAATCTTCCATATCTTTTGCTATTGCATAATGATCTTCAACAGTAACAGTTGAATCTGTAATAGATGTTCTATATTCATTGATTAAGTCGGTTAAGCCCTCTGCAGCACCAGATATAGAAAAAATAGGTGTTTTTAAGTTATGTGCAATACCACCAATCATTTGACCTAGAGATGCTAAACGTTCTTTTTCAATTAACATATTTTGACTTGATTTAATAGCTTCTAAGTCTTTGTGGTGTTGAGTTAAATCTTTAATTAATATTAGAGCTCCGATAAATACACCATCAGATTTGATACTGTTTATTTCTAAACGTAGATATTTTTCAATATTAGGAAATTCCTGTTCAAAAATTAGAGTTTCATTAGAATCTACTACAGCTTTAAGAGCTTTTATTATAGTATTTTCATCTAAACCGTTAAATTCTTCCATTGAAAGCAAATCAAAAATATGAATTTGCTTTATATCTAAATTTTCTATATTAAATATTTGTTTAAAAGGAGTATTATAATCTGTAATTATATTTTTATCATTTAAAACAATATATCCATCAGAAATTCTATTAACTATTTTTGTAAGAGCAATTGGTAATGCACTTAAAAGTTGAAATTTAAATAAAGCAATAGCAAAACAAATTAAAGATATAGCAAGAGCAATTGGTGTAATATAAACTGTAAGCTTTATTATTCCTAATGTTCCAAGTAAATTTATAATAAAAGGGAAAACTGTTCCAGTTACAATTAAATTTATTTGTTGACTAAATATTCCAGAATTCTTTTTAAAATAATTTACTAAATGTATTATAGCTAAACCATATAATAAATAAGTGTATATTTCATGTACATAAAACCAAGGACCAAATACACAGTCTGAAAGTTGAATAGAATATTCTTTAAAAAATAGGTGATGTACATTATTTGTCCACAATAGAAGTAATGATATAATAGGAATTACGCAAAAAAGTAAATATTGTGGTTTGAAACGTATCTTTGTATTTGTAAATATAATTGCTGTAAAAAATATAGATACCGGCAAAAATACAATTCCAATATAGGAGTAATAATCAAAATAAATAGGATCTATATCTAATTTTCCACTAAATTGTATTTGTAGAAACATAAATAAAAATGCAACAATTAATAAAATTAAGTTTACAGCAAAAATTTGTTGTAGTTGAGTTTTAGTAATAGCTTTTAGCAAATATATTAAAAATGCAATTATTATTGCCAAAAATACTGCTACAGTAAACGAATAAAACAAGATATTCATTTATAAATCCTCCGAATTTTTCTTATGTATATATAATAATCTACAATATATTATTACCTTTAATTAAAAATAAGTCAATAAATAATAAAAGTTTTTATTGTTTTTCTATAGGTATTTCTATATAAAAAGTAGTACCTTCTTGAGGTTCTGATTTAAAATATAAATTTCCATTAAACTGAGCTTTTATATTAGAATAAGACATAAACAATCCAAGGCCGGTTCCATCTTTTCCTTTCGTAGTAATCATTTCTTTAAATAATTTATCTTTGACTTCTTCTGGAAGTCCAGGACCAAAATCCTGAATTTCAATTAATATTTTATTATTTGAAGTTACAGAAGATTTCAAATTTATTTCTTTATTAGGTTCTTTATTGTAAGCTTCAATTGCATTTGAGATAATATTATTTATAACTTGCACTAAGCCATTTATATTCCCATGTATCATAATTGAATTATTTACATTATTTGTAATATTTAGTGTTGTTAAAGAGTTTTTTAACTCATGTTTCATTAAAATATCTACATATTTAAATAATTCATCAACATTAAAGTCTTGTACATTATCCTCAGAAAGAGTTACTGCTTGCCCTTTTACTGCAGTAATAACATCAGACATATATGAAACATGTTCCTTAAGTTTTATTATCCATTCATTCATGTCTTTTGCAATATCATGCATGTCTTTATTATTTACAGTAGGATCTTCAATTGAAGTATCATATTCTTTAATTAAATCTGATAATCCTTCAAGACCACCAGATATAGAAAAAATAGGTGTTTTTAAGTTGTGAGCAATACCACCAATCATTTGACCTAAAGAAGCCAAACGTTCTTTTTCTATTAGCATATCCTGATTGTTTTTAGTTAATTCCTGAATTTCATTGTAAGCTTTGCAAAGGTCACCAATTTCATCATTAGAAGTTGCAACTAAATTATTTTCAATATCTCCATTTAAATGTTTTGACATATTTGTAAATTTTTCTGATATAACAGTAATGTCATATTTAAATGAATTTGAAAACAACATTAAAATAATAATATCTATAATAATTAAAATTATAAATGCAATTAAAAAGTAGCGTAAAACATTGATAGATAAAATATCAAAGTATACACCTATAGTATATAGTTCACCATTTATATATAATTTATAAGTTGCACCTTGAGCGTCAATACCATAATATTCGTAAACTCTGCCATCATTTTTATCAGATAGTTCATTTAAATATTTTACAAAGAAATCACTAAATTCAATTTTTTCGTAATCTCTATTTATAAAAGTTCCATTTGGAAGTCTTATAAAGAAAATATCATTTTCGTTTAATAATTCAAAATCAGAGTTACATTTTTTTATTAAATCATCTAAATTATTAATATTTGTTTGGTTGTAGCTAAAAAAGTATTTTAAACTTTTACTGTAAGCTTCAAAAGAAGAATTTCCTTTCTCAATAGCTGTTTTTGCATATCCAAGAAGAGTCATAAATAGAAGTGAAGCTGCTAAAATAGGAAAAATATGAAATACAATTCTTTTCTTTATAGAGCTTCTTTTTACTTCAGAAAGATCAGTTACAGGTAGTTTTATTAAAATCTTCTTAAATAAGCTATTTATATAAATGAAAACAGCTGTAACATATAGTGTAATAAAAGAAACTACAAGCATAAATAATTTTAAAGTTGTAATACCAAGTTGATGTATTGTAAAAGCATGTATTACAGTTAAAGCAATACTTGGAATTATAATGTTTAATACTAAAATTGAATAAGGAGCGTTAAATAATCTTTCTTTTACTAAATTAATTTCTTTTTCATTATATTTTTTAGGATTATCGAGCAAGTCTTCATTATCAACTAAGAATTTTGTTTTTACAAATATTATAACTGCGAAGATAAGAAATATAGCTAAAGATATAAGTATAACCTGATATATATATACGGTATTTTCTACCTCTGTTTGAAAGCTAGTTCCATAAGTATCTTCTGGATAATTTAATATCATTGGTATTAAAAAGTACAAAGCAGAGGATAGAACTATTAATCCTATTGTTAAAGCTAACAGAAGTTTTAATTGTATTTTGTATTTCTTTAAAAATTTCTTCATAGATTACCTCCAGTTATATATATTTATTTTCTTTCATATAATTTATAATTTTTTCAATGTACAATTTGTCTATAGTAGGCCAATGGAAACCTAATTTTTCTAAATAAAAATTTGTATATATATTTTGTTGCTGTACTGTAGAGTTAAAGGTTAAACCTAATTCATCATCTAAATCATTTACAATACCTTTTAGAATATTTTCTTCTGGGTAACTTTTACTTAAATCTAATATCTGAGTTTTAAAGTCATTACCAGAGAGTATAGAAATATCTATATTTTGCTCTTTTAATATAGAAATTAAGTTTTGAGCAGATAGATAGTTTTGATTAAATAAATGAAATACATATCTAGTACTATCTAAATTTTGTATTAAAGCACTAATTGCTTTAGCACATAAATCAATTGGAGTAAATTCTAAAAACTGATTTAGCATTGTATTAGGTAAAATTTTATATTTTAATATCATTCGTAAAATGTTATAAAAAGCATTTTCTTCGATATTTTTTTGAAAATGTCCATCAGAATATCTACCAGTAAGATTTCCTACTCTTATAATTGTTACATCTAAACCTTTTGAAGCTTTTTCGTAAAGCATCATTTCAGCTTCAAATTTAGTTTGAATATATACATTTTCTGTGTATCTTTGACCTATATAAAAATCATCTTCTCTAAATATATTATAGTTTTTCTCTAAATTAATTAGATAGTTTCCAGAAACACCCAATGTAGAAATATGTACAAATTTTATATTATTTTCTAAACAAAAGTCTGAAAGTGCAACAGGTAAATCCACATTAATTTTTTTAAATTCTTCATAATTTCCATAATAACGCACATTTGCTGCAGTATTAATAACTAAATCTATATTTTTAACAAGTTCATTATAGTTATTTTTAGTAATACCCAAATATTTTTTTGTTATATCACCTTCTATAATGTTAACTCTATCTAAAGGTAATTTTTTATTAAAGTAAAACTTATATAAATCTTGCAATCTTTTTTCTACAGAAATTTCTTTTTTGTTTCTAATTATGCAGGTTATATTTATTTTAGTTGAATTAATAATTTCATCTAAAAGATGCATTCCTAAATATCCAGTAGAACCAATAAGTAGAATATTTTTATAAGTATGTTTTTCAAATTTCATTATTTGTGAGTGTTTAAAAAAGCTATTATTTACATTTTTTAAATATATTTCGTCATACTTAGGTTCTTCTTTTGCGTCTTTTGAATCTATTAAATTTGCCAAAGCTTTTATTGTTCTATATTTATAAAAATCTTGAGTATTTAATTTAATATTAGCCTCTAGAAGTCTTGTTTGAATTCGTATAATATCTAAAGAGTCAATATTAAAATTAAATAAATCATTATTAACTCCAAGCTTAGAAATATTTAATTCCTTTTTTATATTAGTATAAAGAATTTTTTCTGTTTCAGTAGTAGGTAAAATAACTTCTTCTTTTATAAAATTTTCCTTTTTTGGTTCTGGAAGAGCTTTTCTATCAACTTTATGGTTTAAAGTTAATGGAATTTTATCAAGCCTTACAAAATAAGAAGGAATCATATAATTAGGTAGTAAATCTATTAAATATTTTTTTAGTTCATTAACATCAATTTCTTCTTTAGAAGTAAAATAAGCTGCTAAATATTTTTTATTGTTTTTATCTAATCTATCAATAACTACGCATTTATCAATACCTTTAAAAGTCATAATATTATTACTAATATCATCTAATTCAATTCTATAACCTCTTATTTTTATTTGGTGATCTTTTCTACCTAAACAGATTATTTCATTATTTTTATTTATATATCCTAAATCACCAGTTTTGTATATGGTGTCATTTGGAATATATGGATTTTCGATAAAACTAGCTTTAGTTTTTTCTGGATTTTTGTAATATCCTGCACCAACACCAGCTCCGCCAATACAAATTTCTCCGACTTTGCCTAGTGGTAACAATTTATTATTATTATTTAAAATATATATTTGAGTGTTATCAATAGGTTTACCAATAGTAATTGTGTTTGTATCAGTTAAATCTTTAAATGCAGAATATACAGTAGTTTCTGTTGGTCCATATAAATTCAATAATCGAGCTTTTGTTATATTTTTTAATTTATTTAATAAAATTTCTGGGAAAGGTTCTCCGCCTAAAATAATTTCTTTTAATAAGCTTAAACATGAAGTATACTTTTTATCATCAAATAAAAGTTGTATTCTTGAAGGTGTTGTTAAAATTTTTGATATTTTTTGTTTTTTAATTACTTCGCTAAGTAGTTTTGGACTTCTAGCTTCTAATTCATCAGCAATAAATAAAGTTAACCCAGACAAAAGAGTAGGGAAAGTCTCAAAAACAAATATATCAAAACAAACAGTGGTTACAGAGAGTACAATTTCATTACTATCTGGATTATAGTTTAATCTCTTATACATAGCATTTGCAAAGTTTAAAACATTATAATGCTTTATTGCAACTGCTTTTGGTATTCCTGTAGAGCCTGATGTATACATAATATAAGCCTTTTTACCTGGTGCAATTTTTAAATTTTGATTTTTCTCTGTTTTATCAAAGCATATTGTATTAAAATCTATAATTGTATCCTTAAAATCAACTTTATTTGAAAAGTCTTTGTTTGTAATTAAAATCTTAGTTTCACTATTTTTAAGCATAAAATTAATTCTATCTATAGGATAATCTGGATCAATAGGCATATAAGTATGACCAGATTTTAAAATTCCTAAAATTGCTACATAAATAGAAATATCTCTATTTAAAGAAAAGGCAACAATTTCCGTTTGTATATTTGTATCTAATATTTTTTTTGCTAAAATATTTGCTCTATTATTAAGTTCTTTATATGTTAAGCTTCCTTTATTGCTAGAAACAGCAATTTTGTTAGGATATTTTCTAACAATTTTTTCAAATTCTTTAACTATATTAGAAGAACTTGGATAAGAAGATTTTGTTTTATTTAATTTATGCAATAAAAATTTTTCTTCAGATTTACTTACAATTTCAAAATCTGAAATTAACATGTTTTTATTTTTTAAAGCTTGAGATATCATATTTAATATTTTAGCATGCATTTGTTCAATATCTACTTCTGAAAATATATCAGTTAAATAATCATAATGGATAGATAATGTATTTTTATTCTCATTTAAATTTTTTATATGGATTTGTAAAGATTCTGCTTGAGCATAGTTAGGAAGCCATTTGCAAAAATCTGGAATATTAGCATTTTGATATGAAAATACAATGTCGTATAAATTTCCAGAAAAATCATGGTCCAATCTAATTTGATTTAAAATTTCATGATATGGATATCTAATGTGGCGATACATTCTTTTTTGGTCATTAGCAAGAGCTTCTGTAAATTTTACAAAGCTATTTGTATCGTTTATATTGAATAAAAAAGGCATAACGGTAACGAACATACCTGTAGTATGCTTTTCTTTAAAATTTGAACGATTTAATACTGGGTTTCCAATAACAAATCTATTAGAATCGAAAATGTTTCTAAAATAAATTCCGAATATTGCAAGTAAAAAGATATAAACTGAAATTTTATTTTCTAAACAAAATTCTTCTATTTTTTTAATTAAACTTTCTCCAAAGTCGAAAACTCTTCTATTTGAAGAAGTTGAATTAGAATTATTTTTAAAAGAAATAATATTTGGAAGTTCTTTAAAGTTTTCATCCCAATATTCTTTATCCTTTTTAAATTTATCACTATTTAGATAAATTTCATTTGAATTTATAAAGTCTAAATAAGAAGGCTTCTTTTCTTCTAAAATAGGTTGATTAGTAACTATTTTTATATAATTATCATAAATTTCATTTAAAGTTAAAGTCATAGTCCAAGCATCTGAAATTAAGTGATGTGTACCTAAAACTAAAATTCCAGAAGTGTTTGGAAATCTTAATAAAACTGCACGAAAAAGGAAATTATCATTTAAAGAAAAAGGTTTTTTAGGATAATTTTTCTCAAATTCTTCTAATTGTAATTCATCTTTTAAATCTATAATTTCTAATTTTTCATATATAAATTCACCCAAATATTGCTTAGGTTTATTTTCTTCTAAAGTAAATTTTAATTTAAAAGAATCGTTCCTTGCAACTAAAATATTAAAAGCTTTTTCCAAAGCATCAAAGCTTACATTTTTTTCTATTTTTAAGTAGCCAACAATATTGTTTATACTGGTATTTTTGTAAAATTGTTCTGTAAGCCAGATTGATTTTTGAGGGTTAGTTAAATTATATAATTTATTTTCCATTTTTCTACATCCTTGCAATATTTAAATATTCGAATTCATTATATAATAAAGAAAATAAAAATCAATTGTTTAAAAAGAAAATTAATCAAAATGTTACAATACTTAGAATATTTATACAAAAATTGGGAAAAAATTCTATAAGAGTTATTTGAGATATGGAAGGATGAATATAGAATGTATTATGAAAATCAAAAGCCTAAAAAAAGGTATAGCATATTGTTTATTATATGCTTACTGTTAATAATTTTGTTGCTTTTAGCTTTAAATTTAAAATTTGAAAAAGTAAATTTTGGTGCACAAAGTAATTATAATACAAAAAATCTTTCAGTAGAAAATAATCAAGTAGAAGAGGAAAGTGTAGTAAATAAAATTGAAGAAGCAAGTGAAAGTATTGTTGGCATTTCAAAGTTAAGGCAAAATGGTACTAGTGTATTTTTAAATAATGCTGAAACAAGTCTTGGATTAGGAAGTGGTGTAATAGTTACAGAAGATGGGTATATTGTAACTAATCAACATGTTGTAGGAAATAAATATAGCAATTGCTATGTTACATTAGAAAATGGGGAAATATATAATGGAAATGTAGTATGGGCAGATAGTAATATAGATATTGCAATTGTTAAAATATCGAGTGCCAAATTAAAATATTTAAAATTAGGAGATTCTGATAATTTACATTTAGCAGAAGAAGTATATGCTATAGGAAATCCAATAGGATTTGAGTTTCAAAGGACCGTTACAAAAGGTATAATTAGTGGATTGAATAGAACAATAAAAATAGAAAATGAAACAGAAAATACTTATATGGAAGATTTAATACAAACAGACGCGACAATTAACGAAGGAAATAGTGGAGGAGGACTAATTTCAGAAGATGGATATTTGTTAGGGATAAATTCTATAAAAATTACTTCAGCTGAGGGTATGGGATTTGCGGTACCTATAAACATAATAAAACCAATAATAGAAAAATTAGAAAGTACTGGAAAATTTGAAGAAGCATATTTAGGAATTTATGGATACGATAAAGAAGTAATACCATATTTGAATTCTAACTTAAAACTTGAAAGTGGAATTTATGTTGCACAAATTATAGCAGATGGACCATTATATAAATCTGGTTTACAAGTAGGAGATATTATAAGAAAAATAGATGATACAGAGGTAAACAAAATGAATGATTTAAGAAGATATATATATACTAAAAATCCAGGAGATAGTGTCAATTTAGAAATACAAAGAAATGAAAAAAGTTTTATGATTTCCGTAAAGTTAGGCTATAAAGGATAGAAAATTTTATTCAATAGTACTAGAATAAAATATAAGAATAATAAAGAAAATATAAATGTACACAAACAGTATACTTAAAAATACTAAGATGTGTACTATTATAATTATATAATAGTAGGAGGTAAGAAATGGAAAAATTAAAAATAACAGGTAGTTTAAAAAGTAATGATACAATTACAAGAACAATTAGAATAAGTGGAAAGAATTTTGATAAGATAAGTGATTTAGCAGAAAAAAATAAAATAAGTTTTAATAGTGTTGTAAATCAAATTATTGAATATGGACTAAAAAATTTAGATGAATAATTTTTTATTTGAAAGGTTTAATTGTAAAAAAACAATTAAGCTTTTTTATTTGTGATAAAAAGGTTTTTTAATAACTAAAAAATATGTTATAATTATATTGTAGAAATACAAAATACCTAGAAGGGAGGGACATTTTATGACGCGGAGAATAATTAGTATCTGTTATAAGATGTTCACACTTTTTTCTCTTGCGTTAGGTATCTTGCTAAATGTTTACAATACAACATCAGTAAAAGCCATTTTATCCTATTATACATTACAGAGTAATCTGTGGTGTTTTATAGCATTCATAGTCTTTATATTGCTAGAATTTCAGAAAAAACGGTATAAGACAGATATTTATTATATGCTGAAAGGAGCTGTGATAATAGAGATTCTAATTACAGCTGTTGTTTATAGGATTGCACTTGCTCCAACAGGCTTTAGTATGGATTCATTAAGACAAAGTATATTGGGAAAGCAATTTGCAAACTTTTTAGTTCATTCTTTTTCACCAACTTTAGTAATATTGGATTATTTTCTCTTTGACGAAAAGGGAAATTTCAAATATTTCTATCCATTTATATGGTTAATTCTACCGCTTAACTACATTGTGTATGTATATACATATAGTAGTTTAGGTGGAGAGTTTTATAGTATAGGTGGTTCTAGACGTTTTGCATATTTCTTTCTGGATTATGAGGAGTTAGGTTATATTGGAGTTCTAAAATGGATATTAATTATGGCTATTTTTGTTTTAGCTATTGCTTTTATTTTTGTATTTGTAGATAAAATTTGGTTTAAGATAAAAGATGCAAAGAAAAAAGAGGCACGAGGCCCACGCTAATGGACCTCGTGCCTTTTTTCATAAAACCTGCGCTAAGTATTGTACCTGCGAAGGAAAAACATATTTAGAAGCTGTTTTTAAGTTCTTTTAAGATGACATTGTCTTCACTCAGAATTTTTTCATTTGAGTTTAGAATATTAACGAGCAGTTTGGATGATTTTTTTGCATATTCCAGATATTTTTTCAGAAGTCGTTGCTTTTTAGCTCGTGAAATCTGTGTATTTGGCTCTAAAGCAATAGGCTCCAGTTGCTTGAAGAAATACAGCACCTTTATTTTAGTAGATGCATTAGGTTCAAGCTGAGTTGATAGCCAACTATTGTCCACAATATATGCTACTACAGAGATGAATTTGTAAGTTGCGTATCCAGATGTGATAATAGATTGAATAGATTCTTGAACAATAGATCGAATCTCTCTGCAAAATATAGTTACAACCAATTTGCTGTGAAGATCAAGTATGGCGGTTTCTAAAGATGGATTATCTGAGATTTCTCTTGTGAGTCTCTCGATATCAAAGGTTTGTGCATTTTCTACTAAAGTGTACAGAATAATATGGTAAAATCCATCTTTGTCTTTTTTCAGCTCCCGTAGAAGTATTTCTTTAGTTTGTTTTTGCATAGCATGTCCTCCTTGTATAATATATTTAGGGTTTAAAGTACCCTCAAAAAACTTTATATTATGTCACTTTCGTGATATAATTTTTACTATTAACACTGTGGACTCTTATTCCTCCTTGTAGTTTAACTACTTC
>CALXZR010000051.1 GCA_944393295.1 uncultured Clostridia bacterium | reverse complement strand
TAAAACTTAAAGCTAAACATTACTTAGGAGGAAAAATTTTGGAAAAATTAGTTGTAATTGATGGAAATAGTATTTTAAATAGAGCTTTTTACGGTATTATGGGAAGTAAGATGCTTATGACAGCTGAAGGAACTTATACAAATGCAGTATATGGCTTTTTAGCTATTATGTTTAAAATGATGGAGGAGATAAACCCAGAGTATTTAGTAGTAGCTTTTGATGTTAAAGCACCAACCAAAAGACATAAGATGTATAAGGAATATAAGGGTACAAGAAAAGGAATGCCAGATGAACTTGCGAGTCAAATGCCAATTATAAAAAAAGTCTTAAAAGCTATGAATATAAAAATAATCGAAATGGAAGGCTATGAAGCAGATGATATACTAGGAACTTTATCTAGATATGGTGAAAAACAAGGATTAGAAGTAAAGCTACTTACAGGAGATAGAGATTCTTTTCAACTTGCAACTGATAAAACAACAATAATGCTTCCTAGAACAAAAGCAGGAAAAACGGAAACAGAATTTTTCGATAGAAATAAAGTTATAGAAACTTATGGTGTTGAACCAAAACAAATGATAGAAGTGAAAGGACTCATGGGAGATGCATCAGATAATATACCAGGAGTTCCAGGTATTGGGGAAAAAACAGCTTTAAATTTAGTAAAAGAATATGGTTCAATAGATAATTTATATGAGATGTTAGAAAAGGAAGAGGCAGAAACAGTAAAAGGAAAAACAAAAGAAAAATTATTAGAAAATAAGGAATTAGCTTTTTTATCTAAAGAACTTGGAACAATAGATGTAGAAGCACCAATAGAAAAAGACTTAGAAGCTTTTAAAGTAGTAGAATGGGATAAACCAGAAGTATATAATATTTTTAAAGAATTACGTTTTAATAGATATATAGAAAGATTTAATTTATCTTTAGATGATACTACTAAAATAGAAGAAAGCAAACCTAAATTTGAAACTATAATTGCCGAAACAGAAGATGTAGTAAAAAAATTATTAGAAACTATAGAAAAAAATAAAAAAATGTTTTATTTAAGTGAAATAAAAGAAAATTCAAATAAAGAGCTAGTAATTTCTAAAGAAATTACAAACATGTATATTTATAGTGAAGAAGAAAATATTATTTATGTAATAGATTTAAAAAAATATATTAATTTATTAAAAATGATATTTGAAAATCAGGAGATACTTAAAATTAGTTATGATATAAAAAAAGATTATATTTTACTAAAGCAACAAGGGATTAATGCAGAAAATATAATGTTTGATATTAAAATAGCAGCATATCTTTTAAATGCAACTTCTGGAGCTTATAAAATATCAGATTTAGCAAGTTTATATTTAAATTTTGACTTAGAAGAATATACACAAGGATTAGGAGAGAAAAAAGAAGAACAAACAAGTTTATTTGATGCAGAGGAAAAAGAAGAAAAATATAATATTGTTTTATCTACAGAGGTATATTTGATTGCAAAATTACAACCAGTATTAGAAGAAAAATTAAAAGAAATTAATTCATATAAACTATTTAATGAAATTGAAATGCCAACAGCTGAAGTTTTAGCTAATATGCAATACGACGGTGTATATGTTGATGAAAAAGAAATTTTAAAATTTGGTAGTCATTTAAAAGAAGAATTAGAAGAATTAAGAATAGATATTTATAAACAAGCTGGAGAAGAATTTAATATAAATTCTCCACAACAATTAGGTAGAATACTATTTGAAAAATTAGGACTAACAGCAGGAAAGAAAAATAAGAATGGCTATGCAACTGATGTTGAAACATTGGAGAAGATAAGAGAAGAACATACCATTGTTCCTAAAATATTAGAATATAGAAAAATTATGAAATTAAATTCTACCTACGTAGAAGGAATGTTGCCATATATTCATGAAAAAACTGGAAGAATACATTCTTATTTTCATCAGACAGTTACTGCAACAGGAAGATTAAGCTCAACTGATCCAAACTTGCAAAACATACCAACAAGAACAGAATTGGGTAGAAAACTACGAAAAGTATTTAAAGCTCAAAATGGTAAAATTTTTATTGATGCAGACTATTCACAAATAGAGCTTAGAGTTTTAGCTCATATGTCTAAAGATGAAATAATGGTAAATGCTTTTAAAACAAATCAAGATATTCATACCATTTGTGCATCTCAAGTATTTAAAGTACCAGTTGAAAAAGTTTCAAAACAACTAAGAAGTAGAGCAAAAGCAGTAAACTTTGGAATTGTATATGGTATTAGCGATTTTGGACTAGCAGAACAAATTGATATAAAAAGAAAAGAAGCTAAAGCATATATTGAACAATATTTAGAAACATATAGTGGAATAAAACAATTTATGAATGATATTGTAGAACAAGCAAAAGAAAAAGGATATGTAGAAACAGAATTTGGAAGAAGAAGATATATACCAGAACTTTCATCAAATAATTATATGGTAAGACAATTTGGTCAAAGAGCCGCTATGAATACGCCAATTCAAGGAACAGCAGCAGACATAATGAAAATTGCTATGATTAAAGTTTATAGGGAATTAAAGAAAAGAAAAATGAAATCTAAAATTGTTTTACAAATACATGATGAACTCTTAATTGAAACAGAACTAGAAGAAAAAGAAGAAGTTTATAAAATATTAAAAGAATCAATGGAAAATGCAGCCCAGTTATCAGTTCCTTTGAAAGTTGAAATTGCAGAAGGAAAAAGCTGGTATCAAGCAAAGTAAATAATTAAAATAAATTATATATATTGGAGGGAGAAAAATGTCAATATTAGTAACAGGTGGTACAGGATATATTGGTAGTCATACTGTAGTTGAACTTTTAAACAAAGGAAAAGAGGTTGTAATTGTAGATAACTTATCTAATAGTAAATTAGAAACTTTAGATGCAATTGAAACTTTAACTGGAAAAAAACCAAAATTTTATGAAGTAGATTATTTAAACACAAATGAATTATCAAAAGTTTTTGAAGAAAATAAAATAGATGCAGTAATAAATTTTGCAGGATATAAAGCAGTTGGAGAATCTGTAAAAGAGCCACTTAAGTATTATCACAATAATGTTTCAGGTGCAATTGTTTTATTAGAAACAATGAAGAAGTATAATGTTAAAAAATTTATTTTTAGTTCATCTGCTACAATTTATGGAGATCCAGGTGTTCCAAAATATGTTGAAGAAATGGGAAGAGGTAAAACAACGAATCCTTATGGAACAACAAAAGCAATGATAGAGCAAATTTTAGAGGATGTATATTTTGCAGATAATACATGGGATATTTGTATACTTAGATATTTTAATCCAATTGGAGCACATGAAAGTGGTTTACTTGGAGAAGAACCAAATGGAATACCAAATAATTTAATGCCATATATAATGAAAGTTGCGGCTGGAAAATTAGATCATCTAAATGTCTTTGGTAATGACTATAATACAAAAGATGGAACAGGAATGAGAGATTATTTACATGTAGTTGATTTAGCTATTGGACATGTTAAGGCTTTAGAAAAATTGGAAAAAGAACCATCTGGACTATTTACTTACAATTTAGGAACAGGAACAGCATATAGCGTATTAGAAATTGTTGAAAACTTTGAAAAAGTTAATAATATTAAAATACCTTATGTTATTGCTCCAAGAAGACCAGGTGATTTGGCAATATACTATGCAGATCCTACAAAGGCAGAAAAAGAATTAGGCTGGAAAGCTGAAAGAGGAATAGATGATATGTGTAGAGATTCTTGGAATTACCAAAAAAAGCATATATAAAAATAAAATTCTCCTATTTTAATAGGAGAATTTATTTATATGATATTTTAAAGCTTAAAATTTTATTTTAAATTTTCAATTTCTTCTTTTGTAAGTCCAGTTAATTCTTGAATTTCAGCTAAATCAAAATTTTTAGCTATTAGTTTTTTGGCAATTTCGATTGCTTTTAATTTTTTGCCTTCTTTTTTGCCTTCCTTTTTTCCTTCTTTTAATCCTTGCTCTTTTCCTTCTCGAATACCAGTTTCTATCATTGTAGCTCTATCTGATAAGTATTTAAATCTTAAATCAGCTAAATATCTTTCTTTTTCATCTGATAAAATTTTATCTAACTCTTCATTTGCTTTTT
>CALXZR010000050.1 GCA_944393295.1 uncultured Clostridia bacterium | reverse complement strand
AACCAAACATCGAATGTGTTGAAGCAGACGATAAGAGGAATTATGCAAAATTCATATGTGAACCATTAGAGCGTGGATATGGAATGACAATAGGAAATTCTTTAAGAAGAATACTATTATCATCATTGCCAGGAGCTGCAATAACTAGTATTAAAATAAACGGCGTAGTACATGAATTTTCTACAGTTCAAGGAGTTGTAGAAGATGTTCCTGAGTTAATTGTTAATTTAAAAAGTGTTAGATTAAAAGTTTTTGATAACGAAGAAAAAATTATTAGAATTGACCATAAGGGAGCTGGAGAAATTACTGCAGGAGATATTGTAACAGATGGAACTGTAGAAATTTTAAATCCAGAATTACATATAGCTACACTATCTGCTAGTGCTGATTTTCATATGGAAATGACAGTAAACAGAGGTAGAGGATATAATGTAGCTGATAAAAATAAGAAAGAAAATAATCCAATAGATGTTTTACCAATTGACTCTATTTTTACTCCAGTAAAAAAGGTTAATTATACAGTTGAAAACACTAGAGTTGGACAAATGGTTGATTATGATAAATTAACAATAGAAGTATGGACAGATGGAAGCTTAAAACCATTTGAAGCTTTAAGTTTAGCTGCTAAAGTAATGGTAAGTCATTTAGAATTATTTATTGATTTATCAGAAGCTTCAAAAAATACTCAAGTTATGGTTGAAAAAGAAGAAACAAAGAAAGAAAAAGTTTTAGAAATGCCTATCGAAGAACTTGAACTTTCTGTAAGATCATATAACTGCTTAAAGAGAGCAGGAATTGCAACAGTTGAGGATTTAGCAAATAGATCTCAAGAAGATATGATGAAAGTTAGAAATCTTGGTAAAAAATCATTAGATGAAGTTACTAATAAATTAATTGCATTAGGATTAAACTTTGCATCAGAAGAAGATTAATTTTAAGGAAGGTGAATAAAGTGGCAGGAACAAGAAAACTTGGAAAACCAACTGACCAAAGAATGGCAATGCTTAAATGTTTAACAACAGATTTAATATTAAATGGTAAAATTGTTACAACAGAAGCAAGAGCAAAAGAAGTAAAAGCTATTGCTGATAGTGTTATTGCTTTGGCTGTTAAAGAACATAAAAACTTTGAAGAAGTAGAAGTAAAAGTTGTAAAAGCTAAATTAGATAGCAAAGGTAAAAAAGTTACAGAAAAAGTAACAAGTAAAAATGGAAAAGAATATTTAAGAGTTGTAAAAGAAGAAACAACTGAAAAAAGACAAAAAGATATGCCTTCAAGATTAAATGCTAGAAGAAAATTAATGACTAAAGTTAACAAAGTAGAAGGAGTTGATTTAATGAATAAATTATTTAATGAAATCGCTCCAAAATATGAAGGTAGAGCTGGTGGCTACACAAGAATATTAAAAATGGAACCTAGAAGAGGCGACAATGCTGATGTAGCTTTATTACAATTAGTATAATTTAAGTAAAAGTAAAGCCCTAATAAAAGGGTTTTATTTTTTTGTTTAAATGGGATTAAAAAAGAAATTTTGTCTTAAAAAGTAACAAAAAAATAAAATTGACATAAGATGTATTAAAAGATTTACTAATTGAAAGGAGATTTTCTAATGTTCAATTTTATTTTTGAAACTATAATTTGGTGCTTAGCATTATATGGAGTGATTTGTTTAATAGAGAGTATATATCAAGATTATACATATAAAAAGATAAAGAAAAATGTTAAATTAATTTTAGCAGTAAAAAATGCAGAAGAAGGTATTGAAAATTATATAAGAGAATTGAAATATGGAAAAAACTTTTTTAATAATTTAGTTGTTATAGATTTAAATTCTGAGGATAATACAGTAAATATTTTAAAAGAGTTAGAAAAAGAAACATTAAATATGAAGATTTTAAATGAGGAAGAAGGAAAAGATTATTTAAAGCACTTAACAATATAGTTTAAAGCCACCTTTATTGGTGGCTTTATTATTTCTCTCTTTCTAAATTTTTAGTATGCTTAATTAATTTACGAAAGTTTTTTTGTATAGTGGTATGATTTATTTGATATTTTTTATAATCAAGTACAGGCATATAATTTAATTCTTTTACTTCCCATTTATAAGTATCTTCATTTAGAATAGCAGAATGTGTTCCATCTAATATTTTTTTCTGATCACTTTCTGATAGTTTTGTTTTAAAGGCAGTATATGGAATTTGGTATATATCTTCAAATTCTCCATATTTAATTTTTAAATTTTTTTCAAAATTTTGTACTTCTAATATTCCATAATTATTACTTTTTATAAAAGTAGGAATATTTAATATATGAAAAAAATTGCTTTGCTTGTATATTTCATCATGACTAAAAGCACCATGTTCAGAATGTTCATGCATTTGACTTGTTCTAAATTGAATCTCAATAGCTCCAGAAAAATCATCTGTTTTACTAATTGGTGTATCTAGACAATAGTGAAGAGATTGGTATAAAGTTTTTTTTGGATATCTAATATAATCTCTTACAAAACTTGAAAATCTTTTTAAAAAGAATGGAGATTTAAATCTAGGAATATATAATCCTATTTCTTTTGCATCTATATCATAAGTATGAGGTTCTTTAATTTTTTCTAATCTTTCTTTTCTTATAGGAATAGGTTTAAAACCTTGTTTTTCTGCAATTGTTATATGATCTTTTAATAGTTTATAACATTTTTGAACATCTAGACGTTCAGAAGAAAAGAATTTTCTTTTAGGCAATATAAATCTAAAAGCAATAAAATCACGTAAACTAAAATTTAATTTTTTTAAATCTCTATTATCTTTAATATATTCACAAATTTTATCTTTAATTTTTTCATCTGCACTTAATAAAGACTTTATTCGACCTTCTGCTTGCAAGTTTGGATATTTTTTCTTAAGAATATTATATTGTGTATTTACAAGACTTAGTAATTCCTTAAAAAAACTGGTATTAGGATTTGATAAAAATTGATAATACTTTAGACCTTCAAGGTAAGCAGTATATATATCATATGAAGCTCTATCTAATTTAGCAGAACTAATGAAATTTTCTAATTTTGGTATATAAATATCTAAAATTTGTTTAGGGTTATCTCCAGAAATATCAGTTAACTTTAAGTTAAATATATCTTTTGTACTCTGCATAAAACCTCCTAATTTTTTTCAGCAACAAATTAATTATATATCAGCGGAAAATAAAATTTCAATAGATTTTATGTTAAATTCATTGACAATATATACCACAAATAGTAGAAAAAAGTAAGTTTTAGACAAAATTTGGCAAAAATCTAATTATTGTGCAATTCACAAAAGTGTGATAAAATATAAAGCATCAATAAATTTTATAGAAAAGGAATTTAAAAAATGAAAAAAATAGAATTATTAGCACCTGCTGGTTCTTATGAAAAAGCTAAAATTGCAATTATGTATGGAGCAGATGCTTTGTATTGTGGTACGCCTAAACTTTCTTTGCGTTCACGTTCAGAGGTTCAAGATAGCGATTTAGAAAAAATTGTAAAATATGCACACGAAAGAGGTGTGAAGGTATATCCTGCAATTAATATATATGCTTGGGACGAGAATTATGAAGATATAAAAATTCAAGCAAAAATGCTAAATGATTTAAAAGTTGATGGAATTATTATATCTGATGGTGGTGTGGTAGATGCTGTAAAAGAGGCTGCACCAGATGTAGATATTCATATTAGTACGCAAGCAAATACGGTTAGCTATCATACCTGCAATTTTTGGTATAAAAATGGAGCCAAAAGAATTGTATTAGGAAGAGAATTAAATAAAAAGCAGATAAAAGAAATAATGGAAAATAAGCCAAAAGATTTAGAAATTGAAATGTTTGGACACGGAGCAATATGCTTCGCATATTCTGGAAGATGTTTCTTAAGCGAATTTTTAGCCCGGAAGAAGTGGAAATTTAGGAGATTGTGCACAAAGCTGTAGATGGGCATATAATATATATGTTGAAGAAACAAATAATCCAGGAAATTTAATGCCAGTAGAAACAGACGAAAAAGGAACATATATCTTTTCTTCAAAAGATTTATGCCTAATAAAAGAATTGCCAGAAATAATGGAAATGGGAGTAGAAAGCTTAAAAATAGAAGGAAGATTAAAAACAGAATATTATCTAGCAACTGTGGTAAATGCATATAGAAATGCAATAGATGACTATTTAAAAGACCCAGAAAATTATAACTTTGAAAAATATTTGAAAGAATTAGAAAAAACAAAAACAAGAGGATTAACAACTTTTTATTTTAACGATAGAAATAATAAAGATTTCCAAGATTATTCTGGTAGACAATATAATGCAGAATATGAATTTGGTGGAAAAATTATTAAAGATATTGATAATAGAACTTTAATAGAAATAAGAAATAAGCTAACAGTGGGAGATACTTTAGAATTATTAGTTCCAAAACAAATAGAGCCAATTTCCTTTAAAATAGAGAAACTATGGGATGCAGATACAATGGAAGAAATAAATACTGTAAACCCTGGAAGAGCTGAGCAAAAAGTAGTTCTTGAAATTCCAGCAAAAACAGAAGAGGGATGGATTTTAAGAAGAAAGAAATAAATTATATTAAATAGTGAAAAACGGGCCCGCCTATTGTAACGGTCCCGTTTTTCTTACAACTAAACCTCCGCTCCTAAGATATTGTCGCAATTCTCGAGTAACTTTTTCTTTGCTTCATAAAAAAAATTAATAAATTGATAAATATTGATGTTTAGAGTTTTGCTTCCTCTGCCTACAAAAGGCTTCATTTTTCCTTTAAGCCACTTCGTAGCTGGGGTCATTGGAGCGATAATCCGGAAGGTCTTTCCAGCATACTGCTTTAACATAAACGCCGGAATTTTTTTCTTTTTTATCTCGTATTCTGAAACTTCCACAGCATCGCCGATATAAAGAGTATCAAAATTTACCTCGTCGCCTGGCTGGGTTGAATTCCAATAACCAATAGGTGTTTTTTCCCTGCACGTGATGAAAATGATGTAACTGTTGAAGTTATCTACAGCCTCTTGTTTACTAAGCGGAGCTACCGCAATGAGTCCTTCATCTAAAAACTGAGTAGTAAGGCTTACGAGATGAACTAAGGTTTCAAGGGTATCCTGCAGAGTTCTTATTTTTTCTATATGAATTTCTGCTATCTCAGCACGAAGCCTTGAAACTCTTTTTAGAGTGCTGTTCCACTTTTGCTGTCTTATACAATTGATGTAATGATCTTTGTAATAATCACTACATCTCTTCCATTTGGAACGTTTACGGTTTCTTACATGTATAATGCGTCTCCGAAGAGACTCAGACACATTTGAGGGTATAGTTGTTTCTTCTTTTTTCATTGAGCGTCCTCCATATGTTTAAATGTTAGCAAGAGCAGACTCTTACTAAATGGTTTATAAGTTTCTATAGTATTATATTATAACATAAAAGAGGCTAGAAAACAATAGTATTTCTAATTAAGTTGACATAATTTTGATAAAAGGGTATAATATAAAAAGAAAGAATTTAGGAGGAATCACAATGGAAACAAAGCGGTTAGAATACCGGAGACAAAGCAAATACTATAGTGTTACTACTGCCACAATTTTTGTAATCTTTGCAAAGCATACTGGCGAGGAAGTAGGGGAGATAATTATAGCAAATACTGGCGAAATTACCTACGAAATTGAGCTGGCATATGCTGGCAGAGGATATGCAACAGAGGCACTTGGATTTGCTAAAAAATTTGCTGAGGACAAAGGCTTAAAACCTTTTTTGAGAATAAGACCTAAAAACGAGGCATCAAAAAAGGTGGCCAGACGTAATAGTTTCAAGCGGGTAAGTCTTTTTGAAAAATTCGAGATTTGGAGGTGTGATGAAGTTGAGATGGGCTGACCATCTCTTTTTTCTTTTTCTAATTTTTATTATTTACAAAAAATAAGAAAATGAATAAACCTGTTTTTTTAGACTGTTAAAACAGCTGAAAATAATTGATTTTTTGATAATTTTAGAGTATAATTAATATATTAGTTTTATTAACTTAAGAAGGGGGAAAGCTTGAATTTTGTTCAAGCTAAGAAAATTATGGATAAAAAAAGAATTTTAACTGGAGATAGACCAACAGGAAGATTACATATAGGTCATTATTTCGGTTCTTTAAAAAAGAGATTAGAATTACAAGAAAATGAAAATTATGAGCCATATATATTAATTGCTGATGTTCAAGCTTTAACAGACAATTTTAATAATCCAGAAAAGGTTAGAAAAAATGTTAGAGAAGTAG
>CALXZR010000049.1 GCA_944393295.1 uncultured Clostridia bacterium | reverse complement strand
CCAAGTACAGTAGTAATACCGAGCTTTACCAGTAATTCTTTAGATAACTCAAAATTATTCAAATACACCCTTAAACTATAGTAAAAATAAAGAAGTATAAAAAATGTAAGTAACATATACATTCTTTGGAAAATTACCATAGACATAGTACCCATAGAAAGTCCATAAAAAATTAATGTACATATTGTCAAATTATCTTTATCAAGCACTTTAAGGATTTTTCTAATTACAAAACAACTTAATATAAAAGCAATAATATTTACAACAAAAACAGAATATTTAGTAAGTTCACCTGCAAATAATAAAGTAGAAAAATGCACTAAAGTATAAAATAAAGGTGGGTGATTATCTCCTGCTTGATTATGATATAAAGCATAAAAATTAAAAATATTTTCTGGTGATAATGTAACATAGTCTTTTACAAACTCACGAGTTTTCCATACAGGACCTTCAACATTACCACTCTCATCATATGCTACCATTAAACCATTAGTAGGATTAACAGAAGAAGCAAATGTATAACCCTCATCTTCATGGAATCCTACTTTTTTTGTTTCATAAAAAAATATAATTCCACACATTAAAATAACTATTACAATTACTAGAATATTTTTTAATTTCTCTTTATTTTCCAATAATTTCATACAAATTATACTCCTTTCAATTTTTATATATACTACCATTATATTAAAAAAAATTCAATAAGAAAATTAACCTTTTTGTAACGGAGAAATCCTGTACAGAGTAAAATATAAGAAAAGCTCTAGTATAAAAACTAGAGCAGTTTTAAATTTAATTTCCTGAATAATAATATTCATGCCACTGATCATGCATACTATTATTTTCTGAAACTGTCATATCAAAGAAATCACCACCATTATTAGGTGTAAATCTAATCATATTTTCATATTCTCCAGGATATGTTTCTTGATTTAATCTTACTTTGTATGTACCAGTTAAATTTTCAGATTCTGCCAATGTATTTGATTCACCATAATTAACAGTTTTTACAGTAAATGTTCCATTTGGGTTTAAAACAAGTGTTGCACTTAATGGAGGAGTCATTGAAGACATTTCAAATTTATATGTTCCATATTTTAAAGTACAATTACCAACTTTTAAACCTTTTGCAGCTTCTTCTGCAGCCTTCCTTGCTTCCTCAGCCTTTCTTTCTTCTTCCTCTTTTTTAGCTTTTTCTTCTTGTGCAGTTTTAATTTCTTCCTTTTTAGTTTCAACTTCACTTACTTTTTCTTCAACATTTGATTTAACTTCATCTGTAACTATTTGTTTTTCTGTTTTATAACCTTCAACAGTAGCAGTTACAGCATCTTTAATAACCTTTTCATCCATACTATTAATATCAAAATCAATTTTTTGGCTAACATCTGTATCAGGCTTTACAAAAGTTTCGTCAAACTTAGAAATACTTAAAGTTTCTCCATCAACAGTTTCAACAGTAGTAGCCTCATCTTTTTCAAAAGTATATTCTGGAGTAACTTCAACCTTTGTTACATCATCTGATGCAACATTGATAGAATTAGTTACATTAGAAAGATTAGATGCATTAGAAGAATTACTTACACTATTTTCTAAATTTTCTGTTGAAGAACTATTAGTATTTAAATCTTCAAATCCTGATGCTACAGGCTTATATGAATCTTGATTTCCAGTTTGAATATGAACATACCAAATATATTGTTGTAATTCAATATTGTATAAAAATTCAACTGTTGAAGGTTCTTTATATGCAACATTAATCACCTTATTATCAGCTGATATTTTATAAGTATTAACATAGTCAATACCATCTTTAGTATAAGTCATAATCATTGCTGGAGCTTCATTTTCTTCTATATCACAAAATTGAATTCCGTGTATTTTCCATATTTGCTTGAATTCCGTATTTTTCTCTTTCACCTAAATCTTGCTCAGTGCTTGCTTCCTTCAAATATGCATAATATGTATCTCCCCAAGTTGTTCCAACAGATTTATTTTTTTCGATGTTTTGAAATATGAAATACCCTCCAACAGATCCACCAATAAGAATTAATAAAATAATAATTACTAATACAACAATTAATTTCTTTCTACCTTTATGAGAATTTTTTGTTGTAGTTTCTTCTACTGTAGTATTTGCAGTTTTCTTTTCTTCTTCCATTTTAAACCTCCCCTTTATATATTTTATGCTAAAATTATATCAAAAAAAATAAAAAATGTATATAAAGAAAAAATAAAATAAAAATTTTAAAAGTTATTTATACTTTCTCGTAAATATAATATAACATACGAGAAAGTGTAAGAAAATGCATGAAAATGGAAAAAATTATCATATTATCTTTGATTTTGTGCAAAAGCACACTTGAATTATTCTTGATTTTGTGATGAACTATAATTAATTTCAAAGGAAATATATAAAATAAACTAATAAACCATAAAAAGACAAAAATAAAAAACCTTGATAACTATTGAAATCAAAGCTTTTTATGGTGAGCCAAAACTTGGCAAAAACAAACTACTTTTTTTTAATTATGGATTTGCTACAAAATGTAGAATAAGGTAATTTAAAATATAATTTTATAGTACAATAACCATTTATACTCGAAAAAAGTTAAATAATAAAAAGCTAATCTTTTTTAATAAAATTTGATAAAAACTAAAAAAAGTGGTATAATATAAGGTAGTTAAAGAATATATTATATAAATACAAGTAGTAATTGCAACAAAATTGGAAAAAATACACAAAAAGTATTGATTTTTTTTAATAATTCTAGTATAATGTTTATACGAATTAAGGGAGAGAAAATAATTGTCATTGCTGTCCGCCTTAATTCAAACTTAATATGATTGTTCAGAATGAGAACATAAAAAATACTAGAGAACGCAATCTCTAGTATTTTTGTTAAAAAAGCAACCCTGCATTTCTACAGGGCGCCGAACAAGATTGTACTAATCAAACATCTTTAAGATGTACGCAATAATGATTAGCACTAACAACTTAATAAGATTGTTCATTTTATCACCACCTTCCTGATGGTAGAACAAGAACAAATTTATTATACTATTTCTTAGAAGAATAATCAATAAAAAAGATAAAAATATGTCAAAAAAATTACAAAAGAATTACAAATATATTACAGAATTAACATACACTAATTTTGTATAAATTTTGAGTCTATATAGGCTCTTTTATTTTGAGAAAAATGTTAAAAATAAACGGTGGTTATTTAAGAAGAAAAAAAGCTTATTTAAAATTTCTATTAAAGATTATGCAGTATTAGCTAAGAAAGACAATTTATAAAGTCTGACACCTTTGGAATATATTTCTAAAAAAGAATTTGGTAACTTAATAAAGGATGTACGAAAGTTTGACATACTAAACAGTAGAAAAGGTGTATAAAATAGACTAGATAGACAAGGAAAAGACAAAAATAAAAAACCTTGATAACTATTGAAATCAAGGCTTTTTATGGTGAGCCAGGAGGGGTTCGAACCCCCGACCCCGCGCTTAGAAGGCGCGTGCTCTATCCAACTGAGCTACTGACCCATATCAAATGACAATAAATATAATAGCACAAAAAAATACAACTGTCAAGG
>CALXZR010000048.1 GCA_944393295.1 uncultured Clostridia bacterium | reverse complement strand
AAAATTGAAAAAGAAAAACAAAAATTACAACAAATATTAAATGAATTAGAAAAGATAGAAGATATTCCTATTAACATTCAAAATATCATAGAAAAAGAGCAAAAATATATTGAAAAAATGGAAAAAGAAATTGGTAAAATGAAAAAAGATAGTATAGCATTAATTAATCAAATAACTACAGTTAGCAAACAAAGAATCTTCAAAGATACTGTACGAAGGAATGTAAAAATATCTAGTGAATCACTTGATTTAATTGATAAACAAATTATTAAATTTTTTACGAAATAAAAAGGAGAGTTGCTAGAACTCTCCAAAATCATTTAGGCTCCCGTCTTACTACAAAAGTAGTAGAGGGTTAAGTTAAATACATTTTAACATACAATATTTAACTTGTCAAACTAAATTTGACATTAATATTATATGATTATTTATCAAGATTAATACTATATATATCAAAAAAATCAACTTTTTACAGTTGATTTATCTATAATTGCCATGGTGCGACGATTTTACTTGAGTGGAGCCACTAAGCAGAATCGAACTGCTGACCTACGGGTTACGAATCCGTTGCTCTACCAACTGAGCTATAGTGGCATTTTAGAAGAGTAATTTTGTAAAATTACTCTTCTTTCTATAATATATAACTATTCTGTTACTGTATTAGTTTCTGAATTAGTTTCTTCTGAAGAAGTATTTTCTGCTGTTTCATTAGTAGCATTAGTTGAAGTATCTGTGCTACTTATATTTCCATAATCAATTGTATATAGTTCTATTTCTTTAGAATCTTTACCGTTAACTAAAGCAATATGACCTTGGTCATTACTGCTATCCATATAAAATACTTGTGATCCTAAAACATCAATAAATGAAGAATATGTGTTTAATTCTTTTATTACTTTATTTTCTGTTCCATCAGTTTTTACTCTGTAAATACAAACAGTATAATCAGATGCTTCTTCATCTTTATAGTTCATATAATAAACATAGTTTCCAGATAAATTCATATTATATGCATCAGTATCGAAAACTAGTGAATCTTCTGTTCCATCAACTTTTACTTTACAAATTTGTTTTTCATCATTTGTATAATAAATATAATCATCTTTTAAAGTAACACTATATAATCTTTTTCCATTAACAGGTCTTGCATTAGTTCCATCTATATTCATTACATAAGTTACATAATCTGTGTTTTCTGCTTCTTCTTCAGTTAAATTCTCTGAACCCTCTGGATAATCATTGTATAAAATATATTTTTCACTTATTCCTAAGTAACCTGTTTTATTCTTACTTATTTGTGTTTTATTACTTCCATCTAAATTCATTGTATATATATTATAATCTTCTCCGATATAATATACTTTGTCTTTAATTACATAAATTTCATAGCAATCATTACTAAATTCATTATCATTTATTACAGTTAGTTCAGTTCCATCATTTTTCATTCTACAAATTTTATTATTTACATAGTCTATATTTGCTTTTTCATCCTCTGGAAGTGTTGATGCCAAAGTATCAGCTTCTGTTGTATCTATTGTAATAAAGTACAAATATCCATCTATTGCATTTATTGAAAGCATATCATAATCAGCTTCTAAAATAACTTGTTTTTTAGTACCATCATTTTTTACTTTATTAAGACAAATTTTTGTGCTATCTGAATTAGGAGATATATAATAAATCCATTGTTTTTCATAAGCTGCATATCCATAATTTCTAATATTTCCAATAGTATTACCTACTGTATTTTTTCTTAAAAATAAATTAGAAATAATATTTGTAGTAAACTCTAACGCAACTAATACTGCAATAATTACTAATACTATAATTGCAATGACTATTTTCTTCTTTTTTGATTTTCCATCATTATTTTTTTCCTTTTTTGAAGATTTCTTTTTTTCGTCTTCTTTTTTCATTTTGAACTTATTTTCTTCAGATTCTGAATTCATTTCATTTAAAAGGCTTTTTTGACAATCTTCACAAATCTTGTTTTCTCCGTCTGGAATTTCTTTACCACATCTTGAACAGTTCATTAATCTTTTACCTCCTAATAAAATTATATTTTAAAATTTTCTGTTTAATATTAATTTTTTCAAATTATACATATTTATACAGAATTTTATTACAAGCTTAATATGCTTTTCTGTTTTCGTTTATACCGAAAATTAAATAATGAATATAGTATTCTTTATAATTGGTTTTGTATGAGTCTCTTAAATCTTTGTTATTGTTAATATATACACTTAATTTAAAAGTTGAACTAGTATTTCTATTTTCGTTTACTCCACACTCTACAAAATGTTTTAATGCATGGCAGTAACTTGTTTTATATAAATTCTTCAAATCAGAATTATTATCTAAATAATATTTAACATCAAACTCCCTTGAAGATTTTCTTCCCTCTAGAATTCCATTATTAATAAAATGATTATAAGCAGCTTTGTAATCAGATTTAAAAGCATCTTTTAAATCTTTATTATTATCTAAATAGTATTTTACATCAAATACTATAGAAGCTTGTCTTCCTTCTGATATACCAAAAGTATTCCAATGATTTTTCAATTCTTGTTCATTATAGCCATATGCACTTTTTAAATCTTGATTTAAATCTGCATATACTTTTGCATCAAATAAATAATTTGTTATATCAAATGGGGTTAAATCCAAAGAATCATTTGAAACTCTATTTTCGTATCTTCCAAAGTTCATATAATGTTCCATTAGCTCTAAAGCACTCATATTCTTTAAATCAGAATTATTTTCTTTATAGCATTTTCCATAATAATTTTTTGAGCTTGGTCTTAATTCATTGTACCCTATATTTAAGAAATGATTATATGCTTCTGCATAATTCATTCCATATGCATCCTTCAAATCTTCATTATTATACAAATAATAAGCTGCATCAAATATTGGAGATGCTTTTCTTCCTTCTTTAATACCATATTCTAACCAATGTTTTTTAAGCTCTCTATCATTATAGCCATAAGTATTTTTTAAATCTGAATTATTGTCTGCATAATATTTAGTATCAAACAATACTGCTTGCACACCCGTAAATACAATTGGTTTTTCTCCTATAGCTTGTCTCTTTTCATTCCTTCCAAATTCTAAGTAATGCTTCATTAAAGCTTCTGGGGTCATATTTGCTAAATCTTCATAATTGTTTCTATAGTCATTTCCGCAATATTCAGAAGAACTTGCTCTAGGTTCTTTATATCCACCAGATATAAAATGCTCATAAGCTTGCATATAATTATTTCCAAATGCTGCTTTTAAATCTGGACTATGTTCAACATAATATACTGGATCAAATACTGGTGAAGCTTGTCTTCCCTCTGATATTCCATTTTCAAGCCAATGTTTTCTTAATTGTAATTCGTCTTCTCCGAAAGCTTGCTTTAAATCTGAATATTTGTCTGAATAGAATTTATAATCAAAAACTAAATCTGCAACAGATAGTTCATCTCCTTTTCCTGTCGTACCTGTTTCTCCAGTTAAAACTAAATAATTTGCACCTGTGGTAGAATTTCTAGTTACATATCCATATGTTCCCGTTTTTTCTGAAACAACTAAATCCCAATAAATTCCGTTAGACATTGTCGTTGCTCTATTTAAAATTTTTACTCTTTCTCCTTTATTTAATGAAGAAATTTCTATACTATTGGTTGAAGGTGCTGAAAAAACTTTCAAGCTTCTTCCTGTATCAACATTTACAGTTGCAATTTCATAATATGTACCATTTTCTATGTTAGCATCTGGTCTTGGTGAAGTTTCTTTTGGCATATTTTCATACACAGGAATTATAAAAGTGTGTGTTCCAGTAAGTGTTCCATTTATTGTATAGTAGCTTTTTAAAGTTCTTCCTTCCATCTCAGCAGCCATAATATTTTGTTGATATTGATGGTTAAACAAGTTTCCAGATTCTGTTACAACATTAAATTTTTGAAAATATAAAGTATCTTGACTTCTACCTATATAACTTGATTTAACAAAGCTTACTCCACCTAAGATTGAAGCTTCTGGGCTTGTCCAACCTTCTTGCTGAGCTCTTTTTAGTCCATTTCTTATTATGTTAGCTGAACCGTTTCCTGTTGCACCAATATTAAATAAGTTATAATATCCTACATATTCTCCATTATAGCCTTGTCCTAAGCTTAATGTAGAACCATTTTTTCCTTGTTCATTAATAATTTTACTTGTTATGTAATATCCATTTATTTGATTATCATTACTAGCTTTTGTTAAAGCTTCAATTATAGAAGTAGTATTTAAAAACGTACCTTGTACAACTCTTGATATATCACTAGTTGTGACATCTGGTGTTTCTAAAGTTTTAAATTGAAAAACACTATCTATTGTTAAAGAATTTCTTGGATCCATCATATATGCTAAAGCCTCTAAAGATGCGCAATTATATCCACTATCAAATTTCTTTTCCATACAAATTGGGCAAAACCACATTCCAGAACGAGAAGATGTTTCCTGAATTAGATTTTTTGGAACATAATCATGTCCTTGAAATTCCATAATTAGAGCTTCATTCCAATCTATACCTGTTTCATAAATTTGAAAATTAAATTGATTTCCATATTGATTTTTAAGTTTTTCTATCAAACTTTTTATTCCAGGATACTTAGAATCATCTAATTGTGTATAATCATATGTTCTAGTAGTGGCATAGGTTTCTTTATTTATATTAAAGCAGATACTTAATATAATGCCGATTAATAAAATCCCCAAAATAGAAATTACTACTTTTTTTATCAATTTCATTATGTATCTCCTCCAACTTTTATTAATATTTAGTACATAAAAAGTATATCGTTAATTTAACTTAAAGTCAATAAAACTAATGTTATATTTATATTATTTTTGTATAATAATGTCGCGTTTTAGCAAATTTTCTTTAACAATACCAGTTCCTATATATTGTCCTTCACAATATATATTGTATACTCCATTTTCTTTTTCGCAATCAAGCATTACACCATTTAAGAAAAGCTCTATTTTTCTCTTTTTTAGCTGTATTTTTGGTAAATTACTTAAAATATCTTCCATTGAATAAGAATTATTTTTTAGCCACTCAATATTTTCTTTATTTTCTTCTAGCTTTTCAAAAGTTATTGCTTTTTCAATCTCAAACTTGTCTACTTTTATTCTTTTTAAACTTTTCATATATCCTATTGTTCCAAGTTTTTTGGCAATATCCTCGCAAAGAGTTCTTATATATGTTCCTTTTGAACATTCTACTTCAAAAGAAATATTGTTTAATTTTTTTTCTATAAAGTTAATATTATAAATTTCAATTTCTCTTTCTGGAATTTCTACTTTTTCGCCGGCTCTTGCATACTCATAAAGTTTTTTACCTTTTATTTTTATAGCAGAATAAATAGGTGGAGTTTGCTTTTGAATTCCCAAAAAACTTTTTAAAACCTCTTTTATATTTTTTTCTTCTAAGCTTTCATTTAAAATTTCTTTTTCTTGTATAATTTTTCCTTCAGAATCTCCCGTATCTGTTGCTTGTCCAAGTTCAATCGTTGCTATATAAGTTTTTTTATGTTCTACTAAATACTTTGAAAGTTTTGTAGTATCACCAACTAAAATAGGCAAAACACCAGTAGCCATTGGGTCCAATGTTCCTGTGTGTCCTGCCTTTTTCTCATTTAATATTTTTTTTAATTTTGATACTGTATCTTGTGAAGTAAAACCTATTGGTTTATTTAAAATAAAAATTCTATTCATTTTTTCTCCATTTTTTTACTTTTATTTTAGCATATCTTTTTTGTTTAACCATATTGTTACTATAACTGTAATTATTATTGCTATAAGTACCATAATAATGAATCCATATGGATTATATTGTAATGGTAATGTCACATTCATACCCCAAAAACTAGAAATCATTGTTGGTACAGCTAATATAATAGTAATTGAAGTTAAAGTTTTCATAACACCATTTAAGTTATTTGAAATTATTGAAGCATAAGCATCCATAGTTCCATTTAAGATATTATTGTAAATTTGTGCCATTTCAATAGCCTGTTTATTTTCTGTAATAGCATCTTCTAGTATATCTTCATCTTCATCATATAACTTAATTATTCTTCCTCTTAGTGTTTTTTCCATTACTATTTCATTTGACTTTAAAGAAGTTGCAAAATAAACTAAACTCTTTTCTAAGCTAAGCATTTTTAAAAGTTCCTTGTTACGCATTGAATTTTTTAGTATATATTCTGCAAATTCAGTTTCTTTATTAATTTGTTTTAGGTAAGTTAAATAATAAGATGCATTTAAGTACAAAATCTGAAAAATAAATCTTGTTTTCTTGTAAGTTTGAAAGTTTTTTATTTTTCTTTTTTCAAAGTCTTCTATAATTCTGTTTTTTCTAAGAGAAACAGTTATAAAATAGTCATCTCTTACAACTATCATACCTATTGGCATTGTTGAATATGTATCTACACCTTCCACTTTTTCAATTATAGGAACATCTACTACAAATAAAATTGTATTATCGTCTTCTTCTTGATCTATTCTAGCTTTTTCTTCAAAGTCTAATGCATCTCTAATAAATTGATCATTTATCTTTACATTTTCGCATACTTCTTGTATTTCTTTATCATTTGGATTAATCATATTAATCCAACTACCTTTAATATATTCTTTTATTTCTTTAAATTCATTTGTTTCTATATCTGTATTATAGATTCTTACCATAAAATCACCCACTATTCTTATTTTAGTTTTATAAAATATTAAACATAGCTATTTTCAACATTTATTACAGCATAATATTTATTGTCTATACTATGAATTCTATTTTTTACAGTTTTTTCAATTTCTTTAAAATCTGCATTTTCTTCAAACGGCACTACTAAATCAAATATTACATTTATTCTTTTTCCACCATTTGTCATTCTAAAATCATGAATTGAATAATTACTATTAATTCCTTTAACAACTCTTTCCACTGTTTTTTTCATATTATTTATTTCTTCATCATTTACTACAATTGGATCCATATGAATAGTTGTAATGCAACCAAACTTTTTAAACATTTCCTGTTCTATACCATCAATAATATCATGAACTTCGCATATATTACCATCTGCTGGAACTTCTGCATGAAAAGATACAATTTTTCTTCCCGGTCCGTAATCATGTACCATAATATCATGGATTCCTACAATTTCTTTATATTTTTCTACAAATTTATATATATCTTTTACAAAGTTTTCATCTGGTGCTGTTCCTATTAGCATATCAATCATCTCTTTTGTTGCTTTAATACCTGTAATTAGAATAAATACAGAAACTAATAAACTAACAAAACCATCTATTGAAATTCCTACAAATCTTGCAACAATTGCTGAAATCAATACAGCTGTTGTAGAAATTGTGTCTGAAATACTATCATAAGCAGCACCTTTTAAAGCTGTTGAGTCTATTATTTTAGCAATTTTTTTATAAAATAAAAATAGCCATAATTTTGCAATAATTGCAACAACCAATAAGACAATGGTAATTGTGTTTATGCTTGGAAGCTCTGGATGAATTATTTTATCTATAGAGCTTTTAAATAATTCAAATCCTACTAGTATAATGAGCATATCAACAATAAAACCTGTTATATATTCCATTCTACCATGTCCCCATGGATGATCCTTATCACTAGATTTTTGAGATAGTTTAAAGCCTATCATTGTAACTAATGATGAACCTATATCTGTTATATTGTTTAATGCATCTGAAATAATAGAAATTGAATTTGCTATAATTCCAACTATTAATTTAATTATTGATAAAAAAATATTTACTGTGATTCCAGTCCCACTTGCAAGTGTAGCGTACTTACCTCTTACTTTTTGATCATCTGTTTTTTTATTTTCTTTTATAAATAATTTTATTAATAAATCTGTCATTTTTAATCTCCGAATTATTTTTTATTTAACATTGTTATTTTAATACAATTATTATTAAGAAACAATAGCTTTTATGAATTTTTTTTGAACTTTTAGGACAATCTTCAACATCTAAGATTTTTGAATGAACTTAAAAATAATAGTCCAAAATACATTTAAAAACAAAAAAACAGCTATTTAAGCTGTTTTTTTTATAAAGTTTAGGTATAAATTTCCATGAATATACTCAAAGTTCACAAATCTTATTAGTTTTCTTCAAATATATCATCTATTCTTTCTAAAATATACTTTTTTGTATTTTCTTGATCATAATAATATTGACTTGCTCTTATTCTTATAAAAATCCATCCACATCTTTCCAAAACTTCTTGTCGTATTAAATCATTTTCATATTCCTCTATTGTATGATATTTATCACCATCGCATTCTATTGCTATCTTTATACCTTCATCATTTTCTAAAACAAAATCAATTCTATATTTTCCAACCTTAAATTGTGGTGTTAACTCAAATCCTTCCTTATTTAAAAACCTATAAACATCTCTTTCAAAATTAGATTCAAACAATTTTTCTTTGCTTTTTTCTTTTTCTAGATTATATGTTAGATAATAGTTTATTAATTTATATCTTAAACATTCTTTACTTAAAAATTCTGGTTTTATTGAATAAAATAATATAACTTGTTCTTTTGCTCTTGAGCTCGCCACATTAAAAGATCTTTCAAAAATTTTTTTAGTCATAGGTTGAATTCTATTCTTTTCTCCATTTGACTGTATTAAACTATTTACCATAGAAAGAATTATAACATCTCTTTCATCTCCTTGAAAATCATAAGCTGTTCCTACTTTTATCTTTCTTTTTTGCATAAATTGATTCGAAAAATTTTTCCAAATCTCAGAAATAATCATACTCAAATGTTTATTACTATTTTGCAATACTATTATACCTATTGTTTTATCATTATATTCCTCATTTTTCTCAATTTCTTTTAATTTTCTTATAATATAATCAATTTCTTTAAAGTTTATAATTTCGTCTGAATATTTTTCGACAGTTGCATTTTCCACAAAAACCGTTTCTATTGCTTTTTTCAAATTATTTTCTTTATTTCTTGTTTTTAAACAATTAATTTTACCATTATAAAAATATTTATTCGAAAAACCTATAATTTCTGGTAAACACCTAAAATGTTCTTTTAACACAACTTTATTACTTCCACATACAATTTGAGCTAAATCATATATACTAGTATCTAGACTATATCCAACTCCTAACCTAGTTTCGGCTAAGTATCTTCTTTGTAATTCTAATATATTTTCTGTTGATATTCCAATCTCCATAGGACTTATCTGTTTATCATCACCAACAATAATACATTTTTTTCCCCTTAAAAGTGCCGTTATTGATATAATTGAACTTTGAGAACTTTCATCCATTATTACAACGTCAAATTGAGGTTCTGCTTTAAATGTATATTGTTCAATAACTTTATCAACCGGCATAATCCATATTGGTATCGCATCTTTCGCATATTCCATCTTTTCTTGCATTTCTTTTCTAATCAAATTAGCTCTTTTTCCATGACCTGTACCATACTTATTTTTTAAGCTCAACCACTCTGTTAAAGCTCTATGTGTTTTATCGTCCATTTCATTTATTTGATTATACCAGCTTTTTTCAGATATTAATTTAATTTTTACTTCTCTTATTTTGTTTTTAATTTCTTTTTCCTTTTTTAATAAATTATCTAAAGCTTTACTTTTAGTTTCTTTTTCCATGAAATATGTTTTTAATTTATAATAATCTAAAATTTTATCAAATTTATCTATAATATTATTTCTTTTATTTAAATCTTCCTTAATGAATTTTTTTATAGTTTTTGAATAATCTCTTAACTCTTTATTGTATTTTTTCTTTAATTCATCATTTTTTATTTTCAATTTATATTTATTTTCAAGACTTTTTCTTGCATACTTAAATTGTAAAATATCTTTATTTTCAAAGGCTGTTTTTATTTCTTTAAAAAAATCATCATCTAGATTTTGCAATAATTCCTCGTATCTTTCTTCATATTTACCTATATTAACATATTCTTCATATTTTTCTACAAAAACCAACAACTTTTCATGATCATAATTTTCTAGGATATTTGCTAAACTTTTGTCACTCATATAGATTGATAAATTTTCACATATTTTTTTATGATGATTTTCATAATTTATGAAAGTATTTAAAATTTGTGTAAACTTAGGTATATATTTTGTAAACTCTTTATTATTAATATTTTTAACAAGATAATAATTTGGAAATATACTTTTTAATTGATGTATTAAATTTTCTACTTCTATATCATATTTTACCTTCATATATACATTTTTTAAATCTTTCAATTGATATTCTGCATCTTTTAATGTATATCCATTAATTTCAATGTTTGAAATCAATCCTAATTCTACTCTATATTTTATCTTATCTACGAAACTTAAAGTACTATTTTTTCTTGATAATACTGATATAATTTTTTCTAAAGCAAACTTTACTAATTCTATTTTATGTTCATCATCATAATCAATATCAAAATTGATAGATTCAATTTCATAATATTCTAAAGCTTTTTTTTGTTCCTCTATTTCTTTAACAACTCTTGCCATCTGCTTTAATCTTGATAAATAATTTTTATTTTCATATATATAATCTTTTCCAAGTTCTTTTTCTACGAATACTAACTTATTTAAATATCTTTTTGTTTCATATAATTTTAGTGGATTAATCTTATTTGCGTATATATTTTCTTTTTCTATAAAATACTTATTTTCTTCTTTTAAATTTAATATCTTATTTAGAATATTATTATATTCATCTAAATCAAGTTTGTTAATTGGTTTTATAAAAGTTTCTTCTTCAATTTTAGATTTTTTTAATTCTTCAAAAAAATCACTATATTCTATAAAAAAATCTCTATGTATATCAATGTTATCATATTTATTTTTATCTTCAATATAATCTAAATATTGGTTTTTCTTTAAATATTCTGCAATATCTATTAACATATAACTATCTAGTGGTATTGGAATTAAATTACTTATTTCTTCTTTATTATCTTTAGTACTAATATAAAGACTTTCTATAATATTATTTTTAATTCTTGCTTTTTCTTCTTCTAATTTTTTTATATTTTTTTCCAATTCATTTATATTTTTTAAATATATATCTAAACTATCTTTATCGTTAAATCTTTCTGTAACAGTTTGTATAGACATTGCCAATTCATCATCATTACGTTTATTATTTAAAACCGCAATGCTTAAATCTCTAATCTCTTCTGGAATTTTTTCTCTAACAACTTCTAATGCCTTTGCTTTTTCACTAGTTACCAACACTTTTTTATGATTTGCAACATAATTTGAAATCAGATTTGCTATTGTATGTGATTTTCCTGTACCTGGAGGACCTTGAACTAATACAATATTACTTTTTTGAGTTTGCTTAACAACTTTATACTGTTCTTCATTTGCTGGAAGAGGAAATAAAATATCCATGTTTTCTTCTTTTTCTTCTAAATAACTTTTTATTTTATTATCATCTTCTTCTAATAATATATCTAAGATTTTATTTGTTAAAGAATTTTTACCATTTAAATAATTTAATACCTTATTCAAATCATCTAACCAAATCGTTGGTGTTTTTTTTCTAACTATAATGCAATCTTTGTTTGATATATAACATTTATTACTTTCTTTTATATCAATGGTATCATCTTCTAAAAATTGATAATTAAATGTTATACTATTTAAATAGTCTTCATATAATTTATTAAAATTTATATTTTTGTTTTCTTCAAAATCTTTTTCTACTTTTTGCTTTATTTCATTTAATTTTATTCTATCTTTAATATTAAAGTTTTTTATTGTAAAAATAAAATTAGATTCGACATTACATTTTCTTTCTTCATTTATTTGCAATTTTATCACATTTTCGTTTTGATTAATATCTATTTCTAATGGTACTTCAAATATATGTCTTTGCACAATTTCACTTTCATCATTTTCTCTATATTCAAATAATCCTTTGCATAAAACTACTTCAATTTTTTCTTCTAACTCTTTTATTCTTTTATATACATTATATAAATATTCATATGCGAAATTGTAATTATTTATTAATTCATTTTCTTCTTTTATAAGTTCGTTATCTCTCAAAAATTCATCTACATATTTTTTCGTGTCGTCTGGAATATTGGCTACCTTCATATAGTAATCCCCATAAATTCCACCTATATACGGTACTAAATTGAATGGAATATCATAAAAAGACTTTTTATTTTTTATATATTTAATTGAAAAATATTCATTCTCATTTACTAAATCTTTTGAAAAGACATGTGCATTAACTATCTTTCCGTATTTAGAATCAAATTTTTTTATATCAATTACTTTTTCATATTTAGTATAATTATTTACTACCTTTGTTTTTAATTTATAAATTTCTCTTAGATATTCTAATACATTCTTTATTTTTTCATTCATTTTTAGACCTCTTTTGTATAAACATTTACTTCTATATATCATATGGCATATCTTTATTCAATATATTTTTTCAAATTCATCATATAGATTATGAACTTTCAAGACTGTCCCTAAAGTTCATGTGAACTTTTCATCTATTTGAAAATATCATAATCTAAATCTACAATAACAGTTAAGGCTACTACCAAATATTCATAGTCTAAACTATTTATTTCTATTCTATAAGAATCTTTTGTTTTATCATCTAAAGAATCTATTGCTCCTACAACAATATTTTTCACTTCTACTTGATAATGATTTCCTGAATAATCTGCTCTAACTTCAACAATCTTTCCATCTACTTTAGCAGTAAATAACTTTTTTATATCATCTTGTTTTTGAAGATTTACTACTGTGTATGGGCTTTTAACAATAGTAAATTTTCCTTGTTCACAATTTTCAAATTGTATAGTTGTATCTTTTCTTTTAGCTTTCAAATTGTTTACAACAAATTCTTTTAATAATTTATTTCCCTTTATTTCGTATAATTCTTCACCATTTTCTGAAGTAACGCTAAAAACATTTTTAAAAGTTCCTTCTTTTTGTTTTACATAGAAAATCTTTTTTACTCCTGTAATTGGTTCTTTAGACTTACCATCTGATGACAAGGTCTTTAAAAAGTCATAAATTTGCTCTACCATTCTATCTGCTTGTGACATATCAACACTTTTTAAATCTTCACCGAAATTGATATTTTCTTCCTTTTGTCCTTCTTCAATCCTTCTTTGTATTACAATACAATCACTATTTAAAAAAACCTCTATCTCGTATTTACCGAGCAACATCAGCTATAATTTTATTTTCTTCAAAATCAACTACACCAATTGCTTTTTCATATTGTTTTAAACAATTGTAAATAAATTCGATACTAAAGTTGTTAGCATTTTTTATTCTTTTGATTCCTTCAAAATCTTCCATATTTTCCATAAATACATCTCCATATTTTATATTTATATCATTTTTCTGGTATGAACTTTAGAGAAATTTAAATATTCTTGTTTTTAGAGTAGTCCCAAAAACAAGTTATTTTTTAAAGTTTCAACTTCTTCTCTAATTTTTTGAACAAATTTATCTAATTCCATTGCTCCAATATCTCCTTCTTCTCTAGAACGAACTCCAACACTTCCTGATGAAACTTCTTTATCTCCTAAAATTAACATATATGGTATTTTTTGTAGTTGAGCTTCACGGATTTTATAACCTATCTTTTCTTCTCTTTCATCTAACTCTACTCTAAATCCTTCGTCTTCTAATTTTTTAGCTACTTTTTCTGCATATTCTTTTTGATTTTCTGAAATTGACATTACTTTTACTTGAACAGGTGCAAGCCATACTGGGAATTTTCCAGCAAAATGTTCTGTAATAATTCCAATAAATCTTTCAAAAGATCCAAATAAAGCTCTATGAATTAATATTGGTGTTTTCTTTTCTCCATCTTTATCTATATAGCTCATATTGAAACGAAGTGGCAATTGAAAATCTACTTGTACTGTACCCATTTGCCATTCTCTTCCTAAGCAGTCCTTCATTTTTATATCTATCTTTGGTCCATAAAAAGCTCCATCGCCTTCATTTATTCTATAATTGTCTTTTCCGCAAATTTCATCTAATACTTCTCTTAAATTTGCTTCTGCCTTATCCCAAAGTGCTAATTCTCCCATATAATCTTCTGGTCTAGTAGATAAAGTTAACTCGAAATCTAAACCAAAAATTCCATATAATTCTTTTGCTATACTGATTATATTTTTAATTTCTGAACCTATTTGATCTTCACAAATAAAGTTATGTGCATCATCTTGTCTAAACATTCTTACACGGAATAGTCCGTTTAATTGTCCAGATTTTTCATTTCTATGAATTACATCTATATCATTAAATCTTA
>CALXZR010000047.1 GCA_944393295.1 uncultured Clostridia bacterium | reverse complement strand
CACCGTACAAAAGATATGTCAGAGTAGAAAGAACTTTTGGAGAGGAATATTCAAAAGAGAGTATTTTATTTAGAATAAAACACACTGTATCTTTTAAAGTACCTTTTCCAGAAGTGCACACTTTAATAGGAAGATATAAGAGAAAAAATAAAACGGCTATAAGGCATAAACAAAAGGCTAAAGGATTACGAGCATTATATTTATACTATTGTTATTTATTAAAGGTGTTTCCAAAACAAAAATGTCCCCCTAAATATTCAAAAGCTATGAAAGAAGAAATCAAGAAAATGGATAGTTATTCAAATTCTGCAAAATTTTTAGCAAAATATAATATAACTACACTTACTGAAGTAAAAGAATATAAATCTTCAGCTATAAATAAAGTAGTTGAATTAAAAGGATCAAGAGAAAATTTATGTAAAAAGCATAAAAGAATTAAAACTAATGAAGAAAGACAGTTTATTTGCTCCGAAATTCAAAAACTAGCCACAAAAATTAATGAGTTAAATACAAAAAACTATGTGATTTTATTGAAAATAGAACTTTTATAATAAAAGATAGTATTAAAGAAATTAGTCAAGAAAATAAAAACAAAATAAAAAATAGAGATAAAAATTTTAAGTAAAATAGGATAAGAGTATATCTATTTTAATAAAAATGTGGCATCAACTTTAGCGATAAATTAAAGTTGTACTTATAAATACACTAAAGGCGTTGACATAATCAGAATATTGTAGTATAATTTTAAATGTAAAAGATATAATTATATTACGATATTATTATGTCGTAATGCTGGTGGGAAAAATCCTACTATGCTACTTTATTTTATTGTAACCATACATAATTGATATTAGAGTTGTGCTTGCACAATTTTCTAATAAATAATATGTAATAGGAGGAAAGCATCATGGATATGAGAACAGCTGGTAACTAAACGGAAAACAATGGCTAATTTGAAACTCAAATTAGCCATTGTCGATATTATTAACCATTTAACTTCAAGGAGGTATAAAAATGAGAAATTATTCATCAATACGGTTAGAAGTAACTTCACAATGTAATTTGAAATGTGAATATTGTCATAATTCTGAATATAGCAATAGGAAAGATGACATGACAACAGAAGAAATCTTACAGTTGATACGGAATATCAAACAACGATATCCAATAAACAAAATCCTTCTCACAGGTGGAGAGCCTTTAGTAAACAAAGATATTTGTAGAATTATTGAACAAATAAGTAAATTGGGAATTAAAGCAGACCTTGTATCAAATGGTACATTACTCACAGCAGACCTAGTAAGAAAACTTGAGGCTTCAGGACTAAAACGAATTCGTCTTAGCATTGATGAGCTCGGAGAAGTGTCAGGTTTGCGTTCTACAGCAAATCCAAACGAAATTTGGAATGTTGCTAAAATGATAAGAAATGTATCTAATATTGAAGTCTGTATTCATACCGTTTGCTCTCCAACAAATGTTACACAATTGTTTGATGTGTATTTAAAAACATTGGATGTTGGAGCAAAAAGATGGAGAGTGTTCGATTTGGGATATCAAGGAGGTATTACAGAAAATAAGAACAAATTTAGTTTTGATACTTACTATGATAACCTAATTGAATCTACTAAGAAAATATTAGAGCATTACTTAAAAAATGGTTTACAGGATACCTTAGATATTGAAATAAACAATATCTTCAGGACAATGATGCTAAGAATGCAGTATGAAGAAGGAAAAGTGGATGTCCAAAAAGCTCTGGAACTAAGAATGTTATCTTCGCCATGTGACTATGTAGCAGATCATCAGTTATCAATTAGAAGTAATGGTGTAGCAACTCTATGTCAGTATTTTCATAATGCTATTTTCGATTTTAGAAAAAATAGTTTTGATGTTGAGAAAACTATATTAAGTCAAAATAGTGTTATTGAGAATGAGTTGACTATGCAGGATTTAGACTATTGCTCAAACTGTAAATACTGTTTGGTATGCAATAGTGGTTGTAGATCGCGTGCGAAATTCTTAACAGGAGATATTAAGGATGCTGATCCAGGAGCTTGTTATTTGTTACCAAGAATTCACAAAGAACTTATTGTATTGCTTCCAGAGCAGACACAAAAAGTATATAATTCTTTTATCAATGTTGATGGACTGAATCCTAAATATACAAAAAAGGATTTGATAAAATTCCTTAAATCAAAAGGGTATTGAGATGGAAGAATATTCAATAGGTTTCAGAATGAAATTTGATAATGTCGAGCCAGAAGATATAGTAAAAGTTGTAATTGAGTTTCTAAACAGATTCGATAGATATGAAATAAAGGTTACAGATAATATTATATCTTCTGGTAAAATACACGTATTACTTGAATCCTCCGAAAGATTAGCAAGTGGAAAATATTCTTTGCATCTTTCGAAAGATGTTTTATCTAATGCACAATCATATGCTGAAACAAAAAATATGATAAAAATGTTACAGCATTATAGAAGCACAAAAAAAGTTCATCTAATAACACATATTCCATATGGTAATTTTCATAAATATTTAAAATATATTTTGAGTATTTCAATGAATTTACCTAAAAACTATATATTGTTACTTGAAAATGAGAAAACTGATAGTAACAATTATAAGTATTTAATGCAAATTGATGAATTATGTGCTTCATTGTGTAAACAAGAAATTACAAATGTAGGAATATGCTTAGATATTGGACATTTGTTATTTGGAGCTCATAAGGAGGGAATCACACAAAGACGCTGTTTGGTACAATTAGCAAAAATGTCATGTATTTTATCTATGGTTAAACAAATTCACATTCATGATTATTTAGGCACAGACCATTTACAATTAGGAGAAGGTATAATAGATTTAGATAATGCATTGAAATTCATTGTAGAGAATGGTCTGATAGTTCCTATTATCATTGAAACAACAGTAAATCGACCTGAACATGATGGCATAAAACAAATATTGATGATGAGTCATAAACTGAAAAACATTAAGGAGATGGTTTAATGATAATAAAGGAAATTCAAGACATAAATACCATAATTCCATTACATGCAGAAATTTTTGGTAAAGCTTTTCCTATTCCAAGTTACTACAAAAAATGTAAAACTAATAAGTTATACATTTTTGTATATGAAGA
>CALXZR010000046.1 GCA_944393295.1 uncultured Clostridia bacterium | reverse complement strand
ATGGATACAGACCACAATTCTATTTCAGAACAACAGACGTTACTGGTGTTATTGAATTAGCTGCTGGAACAGAAATGGTTATGCCTGGAGATAATGTATCAATGACAATCGAATTAATTACACCTATCGCTATTGAAAAAGGATTAAGATTCGCTATCCGTGAAGGTGGTAGAACAGTTGGTTCTGGTGTAGTTTCAGATATTATTGAATAATATTAAATTACGATAAAGAAAGATTTAGCTATTTGGCTAAATCTTTTTTTGTCTAAATACTTGATAAATAAAAACAATAAGGATATTATATTGTAAAGATAAAATTTAGGGGATATTATATGAAGAAAAAAGAAGAAGCTACTCTAGGAGATTTGATAAAAGAAGCTAGAGAAAATAAGAAATTAACCTTTGATGAATTTTACTGGTTAATATGCAATGGTAAACTACCTAAAAATAAAGTTAAAGGTTGGGAAAAGAATACAGTATATCCAAATTTAGATGAAATATACAAAATTGCCCAGATATTAGAATTAAATCCAAATGAAATGTTAGAAGCTAGAGATAGAAAGCAAAAGAGTACAATAAAAGAAGTAAATCCATCAGCAAGAAGAATGGGTGCTAGAGTATTTAATATTACAAAACCAGTAATTAGAATTTTATTAAATTTAATACCTATTATAGCTGTAGTGGGATATGCAATAGCCTATAAATTTTTAGATACAGCTTGGAATACAGCTGTACCAGATTTACCTCAACACGTCGTTGATCACTATGTATCAAACCCTACAACCAATATGGAAAACGAAGTCAATAATTTATTAAATAATACTTAAAGAGGTTTAGTTATGAGAAAAGAACAAAAAGAAGCAATGGAACAATTAAAGAATTTAAAAACTTTTGGAGAAATGATTAGAGAAGGAAGAAATAAATGTGGTTTTAGTAAAAGTAGTCTAGCAGAAATTTTAACAGATAGATATGAACTTGTTACAGAAAGAGATATATCTAAATGGGAAAGAGATGCCAAATATCCAGATATAACATTGATATATAAAATTTGTGATAAATTAAAATTAGATCCAAATGAAATGCTAAAAGCAAAACTTATTATGCAAGAATCAGGACTAAATTCAATAGATATGGTATGGATAAGAACTATATGTAAATTATTAGACATGTCCATTTGGGGAGCATATTATTTGTGTAGGGTAATAATTATAGTTGTTTTAGGATGGGCTTTAATTACTGTTTTAATTAACTATGTTAAAAGTAGTGTAGGTCCTATGTTTTAAATAAAACCGAATTTATGGTCAAATTATTAAAAAAGTATTGATTTTTTTTGATAAAGCAAATAAAATAATAATGTCCAATAGTTAAGGAGGAAAAAACATTGAATATATTATTAGACGCTATGGGCGGAGATAATGCACCAGATGCAGTAATAAAAGGCGCAGTAAAAGCAGCAGAAGAAATTGAAGCAGATATAATTTTGATTGGTGATGAAAACGTAATTAATCAAAAATCAAAAGAATTTTTTGGTAAAAGTATATCAGAAATTTCAAGTAAAATTAAAATTAAACATGCTTCAGAACAAATAGAAATGGAAGACATTCCAACACATGCTATTAAACAAAAAAAAGATTCATCTATGGTAGTAGGTTTTAATATGCTAAAGAATGGAGAAGGAGATGTTTTTATTTCAGCTGGAAATTCAGGAGCTCTTCTAACAGGAGCAACACTTTTAGTTGGAAGAATAAAAGGAATAGATAGACCAGCAATAGCTCCAATGCTACCTGCTTATAAAAAAAGTTTTATGCTTATGGATGCAGGAGCAAATACAAATTGTAAACCAATTAATTTAGTGCAATTTGCACAAATGTCTTCAATATATTTAAAAAGTACATTTGGTATCGAAGATCCAAAAGTTGGATTATTAAATATAGGTACAGAAGAAACAAAAGGAAATGATTTAGTAAAAGAAACTTATAAAATTTTGTCAGAGCATGGAAAAGAATTTGGCGTTAACTTTATAGGAAATATAGAAGGTAGAGATGCTTTTTCTGGAGAAGTTGATTCTGTTATTACTGATGGTTTTACAGAAAATGTATTTTTAAAGACAACAGAAGGATTAGGAAAACTAGTAAAACGTAATTTAATAGAAAGTTTAAAGAAAAATATATTTACTATGTTAGGGGCAATTCCTTGTCTACCAGCAATTAAAAAATTTTCAAAAACAATGGATTATAAAGAATATGGAGGAGCTTTATTTTTGGGAGTTAAAAAGCCTGTTGTAAAAGCTCATGGCAGTAGTGATGAATATCTATTTTATTTTACTATAAAACAAGCCGAAAACTTTGTAAAAAGTAAGGCTGTTGATAAAATGATTACAGAATTTGAAAAAAGCAAAAAAACACTTGACAATTTAGAATCTATATAATAAAACTAGATTATAAATTTTATTACATTTAGAAAGGAGTTCTAACTATGAGTACAGAAGAAGTTTTCGAAAAGGTAAAAGGTATTATTGTTGAACAACTAGGAGCAACAGAAGCATCTGTTACAATGGAAGCATCTTTTATTGATGATTTAGGAGCTGATTCATTAGACATTGTAGAATTAGTTATGGCCTTAGAAGAAGAATTCGATATGGAAATTCCAGATAGCGATGCTGAAAAGGTAGTAACTGTTGGAGATGTAGTAGAATACATCAAAGAAAATGTTCAATAAATGAATTGAAAGGTGTAAGCCTTTCTTTTTTTTGCTTTTTATACTTGTAAAATTGTAAAAAAACATATACAATATATAATATTATGGAGGTGAAAAATGCAACTAGATATATTTGAAAAAAATATTGGATATGAATTTAAAAATAAAGATTTATTAAAAAATGCATTAACACATACATCTTATGCTTATGAGCATAAAGTAAAGAGCAATGAAAGACTAGAATATCTAGGTGATAGTATTTTAGAATTTATTAGTAGTAAATTTTTATTTGAAAATTATAGTAATCTATCAGAAGGAGAAATGACTAAAGTTAGAGCTTATGCTGTTTGTGAAGATAGTTTATATAAAATTGCAACAAAGCATAATTTTAGTGATTTCTTATATCTTGGCAAAAGTGAGCAAGCTTCACATAGTAATAAAAAAGCTATTTTAGCTGATAGTGTAGAAGCTATTATTGCAGCAATGTATTTAGATGGTGGTATAGAAATAACAGAGAAATTTATATTGGAAAACATAAAAGAAGCAATAGATTTTGCTAGTAAAAATGTAGGAGTAAAAGATTACAAAACAGTTTTACAAGAGAAATTGCAAGAGCATGGAGAAGTTTTAATAAAATATGAAATTATAAAAGAAGAAGGACCAGATCATAATAAATTGTTTACTGCACAAGTTGAATGTGATGGAAAGAAACTAGCAATAGGAAGTGGAAAAAGCAAGAAAAGTGCAGAAATGGAGGCAGCCAGAAAAGCTATAGAAAAAATCTATAAAAAATAACAAAATTTAAGGAGGTGAAAAGATTGAAAAAGCAATACATAATACCAATTTTTGTTCCACATTTAGGATGTCCTAATGAGTGTACTTTTTGCAACCAAAAGAAAATAAGTGGTCAACTTAAAAATGTAACTGAAAAAGATGTAAGAGAGACTATAGATTATTATTTAAGTAATTTTAAGGAAAAAGACGTGTATAAAGAAGTTGCTTTTTTTGGTGGTAGTTTTACAGCAATAGATGAAGAATTGCAAGAAAAACTTTTAAGTGTGGCATATGAATACATAAAGAATAAAAAAATTGATGGAATTAGAGTTTCTACAAGACCAGACTGTATAGATAAAAAAGTTTTAAAAAGACTGAAAAAATATAAAGTTAAAACAATAGAACTTGGTGTACAATCTACAAATGATTATATATTAAAAAAATGTAAAAGAGGTCATAATTTTGAAGATGTAAAAAAAGCTTCTAGATTAATTAGATGGAGGGGGTTTACTTTAGGACATCAAATGATGGTAGGCCTTCCTGAAAGTACAAAATTAGATGAACTAAATACTGCAAAAGATTTAGCAAAATTAAAGCCAAAAATAGTTAGAATTTATCCTGTTTTAGTAATTAAAGATACGGAACTAGAAAAAGAATATAAAGAAGGAAAATATGAACCACTAACAGTAGAGCAAGCTGTAGAAAGATGTAAAGAGTTATGCTATTTCTTCGGAAAGAAAAAAATAAATATAATTAGGATAGGTTTGCAAAATACAGATACAATATGCAATCCTCAAAATAAAGGAAGTGAAGTTGTAGCAGGCCCATATCACGAAACTTTTAGACAATTAGTAGAAAGTGCAATGTATTATGATATGGTAGTAGAAAAAATAAAGGAATTTAATACTAAAGTTAAAGAGGTAGAAATAAAAGTTCATCCACAAACTGTAAATAATGTTGTTGGATATAAGCGACAAAATATAGAAAAATTAAAAGAATTTTATGATGTAGATGTTATTGTTAAACAAGATATAAAATGTCCAATAGAAAAAATATCTGTAAATATTACAAAAGAATATAAAGACTTTTTAGAAGAAGATGAAAAAGTATTATCAATAAAAAAATAATATAAATAAAAAGCATCCAATAGGATGTTTTTTTTATGTAATAGGAAAGTTCTCAAAAATAATTAATAGAAAATTAATAAAAAATAAATAAATTCAAAAAAACATTGCAAAAAAATGTTCGGTATGATATAAATAGTAATACTAAAGGAGGTGAGAAATTGAGACAAACTTTTACATATATGATAAAACCAAATAAAAGCCAAGAAAAGATAGTAAAAGAATTAATGTGGCATAGTAGTAAAGTATATAAT
>CALXZR010000045.1 GCA_944393295.1 uncultured Clostridia bacterium | reverse complement strand
ATGCCTTCCAAATCACCTTTACTTTCAATTGCAAGCAGATTGTATTCATACATTTCGTATTCTAATTCTCTTAAACCTTCTGCTTTATCTCCATCATATATAGAAGGTAAACCAGCTTCATCATTTGAAATAAATTGTATAGTCTCGTAAGCTTCTCTTATATAACTTTTAGCATCATCTCTTACATCTAATATTAAATTATCATCTTTTTTTGCTTCTTCTTCATCAACTACAATAGTAGTTCCTTCAAATAGACTTTTTTTCCCTTTATATTCTTGTACTTTATATGTATTCATTCTTTTTCTAAGATCAACATACTGCTTACCTAAATCTTCAAATTCTTTTTTTAACAGACCTTCTGAAATTGATGATTGTGGTCTTCTTTTTATTTCGTCTTCTGCCATATTTACTATTGAAGTCATAATATTATGTTGCATATGCATAATTTTATCTAAAGTTTTGTGCATATCATCTATATAATCCATATTCTTCTCCTAAATAAAAAAATGGCACGAAAGAAAAATTTTTATCTTTTTCCTTCGTGTTTTTTTTATATTTAATAATTTTATATAATATTTTTTATCATTTTTCTACTGCTCTTTTATCCAAAAATTCCTTTTTTCTTAAGAGGAGGTTGTTCATTCATTGTTTTAGCTAGTTCTACTAAAAGCTCTCTTTGCTCATGTGTCAATCTTTTTGGTACTTGTACTATAACAGTAAATACAAAATCACCTCTCCATTTTCCATTTATACTTTTGAAGCCTCTATTTTTTATTGTAAATTTTGTTCCTGTTTGAGTACCCTCTGGAATTTTAAATTTTTCCTTAGTTCCATCAACCATTGGAATTTCAATTTCTGTTCCTAAAGCAGCTCCTGTAAAAGTTATAGGAACTTCACACAAAACATGTTCTGCTTTTCTTGAATATATGCTATGTCTTTTTACATGAACTGTTATGTATAAGTCTCCTTTTGGTCCACCATTCTTTCCTGGTTCTCCTTCTCCTTTTAATACAATCGTTTGTCCTTCATCTATACCTTCTGGAATTTTTACTTTTATCTTTACAGGTTTTCTTACAGTACCCTTTCCTTTACATTCCATACATGGTTCTTTTATTACTTTACCTGTACCATTACAAGTTGGACAAACTTTTTGAGTTGCCATTTGACCAAATGGTGTTGTAACAATTTGCTTAATTTTTCCTGTTCCTGAACAAGTAGCACATTTTTCAGGAGATGTACCTTTTCTCGCACCAGTTCCTGAGCAAGCTGAGCAGGTTTCATTTCTATTCAAACTAATTTCTTTTTCAACACCTAAATAAGATTCTTCAAAAGTAATATCTAAACTTATTTTTAAGTCTGCACCTTTTCTAGGTCCATTACTATTAGTTCTAGTTCTTGAAGATCCACCACCAAAAAATGATGAGAAAATATCTCCCAAATCTCCAAAGTCTCCAAAATCAGAAAATCCACCAAAGCCATCAAAACCAGAACCATAAGAATAGTATCCACCACCTTGTGATCCATTACTAAAACCTTGAGGTCCATCAAAGCCAAATTGATCATACATCTTTCTTTTTTGACTATCTGATAGAACTTCATAAGCTTCATTTACTTCTTTAAATTTTGCTTCGGCTTCTTCTTTATTATCTGGATTTGCATCAGGATGATATTTTTTAGCTAATCTTCTATATGCTTTTTTTAGCTCATCATCAGTTGCATTTTTTCCTACGCCTAAGACTTCATAATAATCTCTTTTATTAGCCATTTTTCCTCCTAGCATTACATACTAGAGGTAAGAATCTTCCCACCTCTAGCAATTTTAAACATTTAAATTAAGCAATATTATTTATTATCATTGTTTTCATCTTCAACTTTATAGTCAGCATCATAAACATTTCCATTTTCATCTGTTTTTGGTCCTTCTTCGCTAGCTGTATTTGCACCTGCAGCAGCATTTGCATTTGCTCCATTTGCTTGACTATATAATTTTTCTGAAATTTCGTAAAATACTTTTGTTAATTTATCTGTTGCTTCTTTAATAGTCTCTACATTATTTGTTTCAAGAGCTTTTTTAGTATTTTCAATTTCAGTTTCTACTTTTGCTTTTTCTTCTCCACTAATCTTATCTCCTAAATCATCTAATGTTTTTTGACTATTGTATACTAAGCTTTCTGCATTATTTTTAACTTCAATTTCTTCTTTTCTTTTCTTATCTTCTGAAGCATGAGCTTCTGCATCTTTAATAGCTGCATTAATATCTTCTTCAGATAAGTTTGTACTTGCTGTAATTGTAACTTTTTGCTCGTTTCCTGTAGCTTGATCTTTTGCTGAAACATGAACTATACCATTTGCATCAATATCAAAAGTTACTTCAATTTGAGGTACTCCTCTTGGAGCTGCAGGAATTCCTGTTAATTGGAATCTTCCTAATGTTTTGTTGTAAGCAGCCATTTCTCTTTCACCTTGTAAAACATGTACTTCAACTGATGTTTGACCATCTGCTGCAGTAGAGAATACTTGTGATTTCTTTGTTGGTATTGTTGTATTTCTTTCGATTAATTTTGTAAATACTCCACCATAAGTTTCAATACCAAGTGAAAGTGGTGTAACATCTAGTAAAACTAAATCTTTAACATCTCCTGATAATACACCACCTTGAATAGCTGCACCTATAGCAACACATTCATCTGGGTTAATTCCTTTATCTGGATCTTTTCCTGTTATCTTCTTAACAGCTTCTTGTACACAAGGAACTCTTGTTGAACCACCAACTAATAAAACTTTGTGTAAGTCCGCTGCTGTAATTCCAGCATCTTTTAAAGCTTGGTTAACTGGTTCTACTGTAGATTCTACTAAGTCATGAATTAATTCTTCAAATTTAGCTCTTGTTAAAGTAACATCTAAGTGTTTTGGTCCTGTGCTATCTGCTGTAATAAATGGTAAGTTGATTTGAGTTTGTTGCATACCAGAAAGTTCAATTTTTGCTTTCTCAGCAGCTTCTTTTAATCTTTGCATTGCCATCTTATCTGTTTTTAAATCAATTCCATTTGATTTTTTAAATTCTGATGCTAAGTAATCAATAATAGCATTATCAAAATCATCTCCACCTAAATGTGTATTTCCGTTTGTAGATAAAACTTCAAATACTCCATCACCAATATCTAGGATTGAAACATCAAATGTTCCTCCACCTAAGTCATATATCATTATTTTTTGATCTTGTGCTTCTTTATCCATTCCATAAGCAAGTGATGCTGCTGTTGGTTCATTTATAATTCTTAATACTTCTAGTCCTGCTATTCTACCAGCATCTTTTGTTGCTTGTCTTTGACTATCACTAAAATATGCAGGAACTGTTATAACAGCTTGTGTTACTTTTGTTCCTAAATAATTTTGTGCATCAGCTTTTAATTTTTGTAAAATCATAGCAGAAATTTCTTGTGGTGTAAATTCATCACCTTCTATTTTAACTTTTTCACTTGTTCCCATTTTTCTTTTAATTGATATAACTGTATTTTCTGGGTTTGTAACTGCTTGACGTTTAGCTATTTGTCCTACTAGTCTTTCACCATTTTTTGAAAAAGCAACAACAGATGGTGTTGTTCTATTTCCTTCTGCATTTGGTATAACTACTGGCTCGCCACCTTCCATAACAGCTACACATGAATTTGTTGTTCCTAAGTCAATACCTATAATTTTTCCCATTTTAAATTCCTCCCTTTATTTTTAAGAAAATTACTTTTAACCTTATATTTGTTTTCTTTTGTTTTTTATTAATAATTTAAATTTAATAACATAATTTCTTTAAGCCTTAGTTTTGGCTATATTTAATTAGCTACAATTACCATTGAATGACGGATTACTTTATTTCCAATTTTATAGCCTTTTCTATATTCTTGAACAATTTCTTGTTCTCCTTTTGTTTCATCATCTATATGGCTAACAGCTTCGTGTAGTTCTGGATCAAATTTTTGACCAACTGAAGCAATTTCTTCTACATTAAAAGATTTTAATGCATCTGAAAATTGTCTCATAACTAATTTTACTCCTTCTTGATAAGCTGTATCTTCTGTTTTAGCATTTGCAGCATTTTCTAAATTATCCATAATTGGTAAAATTTTTGAAACTACATCACCTGTGATCATTCCATATAAATTTTCTCTTTCTTTTAGACTTCTCTTTTTGTAATTCTCAAACTCTGCAAAAAGTCTTTTATATCTATCATTTAATTCATCAATTTCACTTTGAATATTTTCTACAACTTCTTCGTTTTGTTTTACCTCATTTTCCACTTTAACTTCTTGATTTTTCTCTTGTTCATTTACATTTTTTTCTTCTTTCTCCAAAACTGCAACCTCTCTTTCTTTGAAATTTTATTTATTTTTAGAATTTTCCTTTTTTAAAATCTTCATTTATCTTTTTGCTAATATATTTCATAACAGAAATTACTTTAGAATAATCCATTCTTTTTGGTCCTATAATTCCAATTGTACCTATATCTTTATCTTCTAATAAATGATTAAAGGTTACTATACTAAAGTTTTTAAGTTCTTCTTTGTCTGATTCACTTCCTATATATACGTTTATGTCACTTGCAACTCCTGCATTTAATACATCAGCAACTAAATTTTTAGCATCTAAAACATTTAAAAAATCTTTTGCTATATCTACCTTTTTAAATTCTGGCATATCAACAACTTTATTTGTTCCTTCTAGATATATTCTATTAGATTCTTCTACAATTTTATTAATTTCATTTATTATTTTTTTAATTATGTTGATTCCAGTTTTCATCTCTGCCATTATAAAGTCTTCAATTGGACCATTTAATTTTTCTAAAGGCTTTCCTACCAATTTATTTTTAAATATTACAGTTAAATCATTTACCTGTTCTTGTGAGATATCTTCATCAAATTTTATTATAGATTCTCTTATAATTCCTGAATCAGTAAGAATTACAGCCATTAAAACTCTTGTACCAAGTAAAACAAATTTTATATCTATGATTGTATGTTTATTAACATTTGGTCCTATTGCAATAGTGGTATAATGCGTTATTTCTGATAAAGTTGTAGTAGCTATTCTTGTTAAATCTTCTAAAGCATTAACTTTTGTTTCTAATCTTTGTTTTATAAGTTCCATTTCCTTTCTACTTAGATCGTCTTCTCTTAAAAGTTCGTCTACATAGTATCTATATCCTTTTTCTGATGGAACTCTTCCACTAGATGTATGTGGTTGCTCTAAAAAGCCACTTTTTTCTAAATCTGCCATTTCATTTCTAATAGTAGCACTACTGCATCTTAACTCTCCATTTTTTACTAGATTTCCTGAGCTTACAGGCTCTGCTGTTTCTATATATTCTTCTACTATTGCTTGTAATATTTTTCTTTTTCTTGCATCTAGTTCTTCTGGCATTTTTTTCACCTCTTTTAGCAAACTTGTTGTTTGACTGCTAATATATTATATCTTTATTAGTCATTTGTCAAGAGCTTTTATAAAATTTTTACACAAAAAAAAATAAAGAAAATTGACATTCATTTTTATAAAAATTTTTATTATTTTGAATATGTCAATTTTCTCTATTTTCGGCTTAAACAAATTCTTCAAATACTATATTTGCTAAATCTAATCCTTTTTTAGTTAATTTAATATTATCTAAATCTACCTCTACTAAATCCATTTCTTGAAGCTTACTAATTTCAAATCTAAAATAAAATAAAGGATTTAACTCAAATTTTCTTTGAAATTCAGAAATAGAAACTCCATCTATTTTTCTAAGTCCCAGCATCATATATTCTTTTGCTATGTCTTCTTTTGTTCTGTTTTCATCTTCTATAATTATGTTCTTATCTGCATTTCCTTCTTCTATGTTTTCAATATATTTATTTATATTGTCAATATTATAAAAACGCTTTTCATTAAAATATGAATGTGCTGCTATTCCGAATCCTAAATATTCTTTCTGTAACCAACAATTTTTATTGTGTTTTGATTCATATCCTGGCTTTGAATAATTAGAAATTTCATAATGTTCATATCCTGCCTCTTCAAAAGCTTGCTTGCTCTTCCAATACATTTGTCTTTCCAATTCATCATCAATTAATTTTACCTCTCCTTTTTCAACCGTTTTCCAAAGAGAAGTATTTTCTTCTAAGATTAATGAATATATTGATATATGTTCTGGATTTAAATTAATAACTTTCTTTACACTTTGCATAAGATCTTCTAAAGTTTGCTCTGGTAAAGCTAACATTAAATCTATGTTTATATTTTCAAATCCTACTTTTCTAGCATTAATATAAGTTTCAATAAAATCTTGGTATGTATGAATTCTTCCAATTTTATTAAGTAAATAATTATTAGTAGATTGCAAACCTATACTTAATCTATTAATTCCCATTAATTTATAAGCTTCTAATTTTTCTTTTGTGGTCGTTCCCGGATTTACCTCAATAGTTATTTCAGCATCAACTTTTATTTCCCATTTTTTATAAATTGCTTGTAATACCTCTTTTATAAAAGTAGAATCCACAATAGAAGGAGTTCCACCTCCTATATAAATTGTACTTACAATATAATTTTTATTGTTTTTGGTATATTGAATTTCTTTTACCAATGAAGCTATATACTTTTTTTTAATTTCTTTACTAATATTTTCAAAAGACTTAAAATCACAATAACTACATTTCTTTTTGCAGAATGGTATGTGTATATATATTCCTAATTCTTCCATATTTATTTTCCCCTATAAAATTTATTTTTACTTTTTCTCTTAGGTTTATTGATATTTCTTTAGTAATACATTTATTTTCTTAAATCTTCTGCAAACTCATGAATTCGTTTTAATCTATGGTTAACACCAGATTTTCCGATTGGCTTATCAAGTTTACTTCCAAGTTCTTTTAAAGTACATTCTGGATTTTCTAATCTTGCTAAAGCTACAACTCTTAAATCCTCTGGCATTTCATCAAATTTATTTTTACTTTGTATAAGTTTAATATCATTTATTTGATCAACTGCTGCATTTACAGTTTTATTTATATTAGCAGTTTCACAATTTACTAATCTATTTACATTATTTTTCATTTCTCGCATAATTCGAATTTCTTCAAATTTTAATACAGCTTTATTTGCTCCAATTAAAGCAAGAAATTTAGATATTTCTTCTCCCTCTTTTAAATATACAATATATTTACTTTTACTTTCTAGTAATTTTAGATTTATTCCAAATGTTTTGCAAATATTTACTATATAATTAGCATTTTCTTTATTTTTGAATAAAATTTCTAAATGATATTTTCTTTCTGGATTGTTTAATGAGCCAGCACCTAAAAAAGAGCCTTTTACAATTGTTTTTAATATTTCCTCTTCTTTTGAAAAAATATATTTAAAATACTCACTAATATCTTTAGCTAAATATACAATTGCTACATAGCATTTTCCTTTTAACATTGGTTCATATTCAATATTTAAATTAAATAGTATTTTATATAAAGCTTCTATATTAAATTCGTTTTCAGTAACAAATTCTATTTTTTCTCCTTTTTGGCTACTATTTCCAGTTAAAATATATCCCAAAAATTCTGCTTCTAATACAGCTTTATCTTTATAATTTATTAATTTACTTATTTCTTCTTTTACTTCATATGAAAAAGACATATACTTTATTTTCCTTAATTATTTAGGCTTTAAATCTAAACCTATAAACTTTTTGCAATTACAACTCTATCATTTTCTGAAAGATCTTTAACTGTTAAAACTATACTAAAATTTTCATTTTCTAATATTTTACATACCTTTTCTTTTTGATTGTATCCTATTTCTAAAGCTAAATATCCTTCTTTATTTAAATAAATTTTTGCTTCTTTTGCAATTTTTTTATAAAAGTTTAATCCATCTTCTCCACCATCTAAAGCTAATATTGGTTCATTTTGAACTTCTCTTGAAAGCTGTTTTATAGTATTTGTTTCTATGTAAGGTGGATTTGACACAATAATATCAAAAAAATTTTTATTTTCTATGTTTTCGAATAAATCTCCTAATATGAACTTTACATTTACATTATTTAATTTAGCATTTTTTTCTGCAATTTCTATAGCCTGTTTACTTATATCTGTTGCAAATATATTAGCTTTTACTTTCTTTGCAATAGATATAGCTATTGCTCCGCTTCCTGTACACAAATCTAAAATATTAGGTATATTCATATTTTCTGCAAGTTTTAAACATTCTTCCACTAATATTTCAGTATCTGGCTGAGGTATTAAAACATTTTCATTCACATAAAATTCACAGTCTCTGAAAAACTGCTTATTAGTTATATATTGAATTGGATAACCATTTTTTAATTTTTTTATACCTTCTAAAAAACTAGTTTCTTGATTTTGTGTTAATGCAAGTTTACTATTAATAATTAAATATTCTTTACCTTTATTTAGTATATTACAGAGAAGTAACCTAGTTTTTAATACCTCATCTTCTATATTTTCTTTTTTTAATTCCTGTTTTCCAAAATCTATCGCTTCTTCTATATTCATTTTTATACCAAACTTTATATAAATTTTATATTTATTATAATAATTTTTTACTCAAATTTCAACTATAATATTTGTATTTCTAAATAAAATAAAAAACCCCACGTCTAAGCCGTAAGATGAAGATTTTTTATGGACCTGTATATATACAGGTGGGTGTCCTCCTGAATACTCCTGGGTTTCTTACATAAATGCAAGCATACACGCCATATCCAGAGTCCAGACTCCCTTATCCAAACTTGTAGGTTCTAAAAAATCAGTTCTACACGCACTACGCAGGGAAGATTATAAACTATTCTTAACTTGAATTTATTATACATTTTTTCCTATATTTTATCAACTATGTTTTTTTCTAAATTTATTAACTTTATACAAATTTTCTAATTTAATCTTTATTATTAGCATACTTTCCTTATTTATTCTAATTTTTTTAAATTTGTATTAGAGGTAATTTTTTGATATAATATTTGTTAGGGGTTAAATTTCTAGAGTTATTTATTTGAATTTTTTTTATTTTTATAAATCAAGTATCAAAAATTCTTTTTAAAATTTGGAACATATTTTTCTTCATTTTCTTCTACAAATTGCATATATCCATTTTTTAAACCTAGTATATAAACAAAGTTTTCTATTTCTTCATATTCTTCTGCAGACAGTTTTCTATTTATGTCATTTCTTTCCTTAGCTTTATAACTTGGAAAATATTGAGCCATAATACTACAATATGTATCTTTTCCTAAATTTGCCTTTATCCATTTTAAAATACTTTTTGTATTTTGAATATGATTTGGAAGCACTAAATGTCTTACTATAAGACCTTTAATAATTAGCCCATCACTATTAAAAACTGACTTTCCAACTTGTTTTTTCATTTCTAATATCGCTTCTGTTGCTATTTCGAAATAGTTTCCTACATTTGACAAATCTTTTGCAAGCTCATTATAGTAATACTTTAAATCTGGCAAATATATATCTATATATCCATCTAACATTTTTATTGTTTGAATATTTTCATAACCACTGCTATTATATACAATTGGTATATTTAAACCGTTTTCTTTTGCAAGTTTTATTGCCTCTATAATTTGTGGTACAAAACTAAAAGCTGTAACCAAATTAATATTATTTGCATTTCTATTTTGCAAATTTATCATTTCTTTAGCTAAATCTTCTATACTAATTTCTTTGCCTATTTTTTCTTGGCTAATTTCATAATTTTGACAATATAAACAGTTTAAATTACAGCCCGAAAAAAATATTGTACCAGAGCCATTTTTACCACTAATGCAAGGTTCTTCAAAGTAATGTAAGTCAGATAAAGCAATCTTTGGATTAACTTTCATACCACATTTTCCTATTTTTTCGTATCTATTTACTTTGCAATTTCTTGGACACAAAGTGCACTTTTTTAATATATCTTCTCCCATTTTACAATTTCTATTAAACCTCTAAAATTACTAATCCACTTTCTAATTTTATTTCTTTATAATTTAAAGCTTTAATTTCCTCTGGTGCATCTTCTACCATACCAGAATAAATTAATTCTCCATTTCTATTTACTCTTAAATTACATCTTCTCATATCCTTTATTTTTCCATACATTTTATATACCTCTAATTAAATACTAATTTTATGCGATTTTATCATGTTTACAATTTTTAGTCAAACTATTATATATCATATTTTTTTACTTACTAAATAAAATAATTTTAAGGAGGATATATATGTTAAAAACTTTTACAAAATCTATAGCCATTCCTGTTATACTTGGAGCTATTGTTGGATTTATTATTTCAGGTTCAATAGATTACAATAGTCTTCAAAAGCCTTTTTTAGCACCACCTAGTATAGTTTTTCCAATAGTTTGGACCATATTGTATATTCTAATGGGTATATCTTATGGAATTTTAGAAAGCAAATCACAGGCTGATTCTTCCATAAAATTGATATATTACTCACAACTATTTGTTAATGCTCTATGGTCTATATTGTTTTTCTATTTAAAATGGAGATTCTTTGCTTTTTTATGGTTAGTATTTCTAATAGCTCTAATTCTTATTATGATTAAGACCTTTTATAATAAAAACAAAGTGTCTGGATTAATTCAAATTCCTTATTTATTATGGACTTTATTTGCTGGCTATTTAAACTTATCAATTTATTTATTAAACAGATAAAAGGGAGAAAATCTCCCTTTTATTCCAGAGTGTTGACAAAGTAAAAAAATTTTGTTAACACTCTTTCTTTTTTTGTAATTATGGTTTAAAATATAAGTGAATCTTTGATAATTACCAAAAAAAAGATTTGATTAATGCAGATATTTCTTTGA